>JBDQPG010000038.1:0-21007 GCA_040260695.1 Synechococcus sp. SFB_27S_18OctNov_coas_78
CAGCTCCCGCCCCCGGGACAACAGCGCCCGCCCTAACAACCCCAGCGAGAACAGTCCGCGCGACAACAACAGTCCTCGGGGCCGGGACAACAGTTCCCGCTTTGACGACTGAACCGGCTCCTCTCACCGCTGCTGATGGTTCTGATCGGGATGAGCCTCGTAGCCTGTGGTGGCCGGGTGGAACGGGCCAGCAGCGGTTTACTGTCCAGCAGCCAGCAGGATCCTGCCCTCAGTGGTAATGGTCAATGGCTCGCTGTGATCAGCGACCTTCGGGGACGCCAAACGGTGCAATTACGCAACGTGACCAATGGCTCCATCCAGGCCCTGCCCCAACTCAAGCGTCATCAACCCCATAGCTCACCGTCGTTGAGCTGGAATGGTCGATACCTGGCCCTGATCACCCAACAGGGACGACGGCGGATGGCAGTGATCGCCGACCGTCTCAACGGTCGACTGCACCCCATTCAGCTCCCTGGCGGACGGGATCCGATTCAAGTGAGCCTGGCACCCGACGCCCAAACGCTTGCTCTACAAGTGACCGATCAAGGGCTCTGGCGCGTGGAGATTTTTGACTTGAGTGATGTGTTGGAAAGGGACCGACCAGCGGGCCAAGCCCTGAACACTCCACCGCTCACGCCAGCACCATGAAGATGCTCAGCCTGAGCTTTGGCGTGCTCCTGTTATTGACCGGGTGTCGTAGCGAGCGTCCGCGTCCCCGACCCGAGATCAACGGACTCCTTCGCCAATCGGTCAGTAGCCGCCGGGAGCCATCCCTCGCTCAGAGCTGGCTGGCGAGCCTGGCCAAACGGGGTGGGCGAGAGCGCGTCGAACTGATCGATCTGAGGAATCGCCGTCCGGTGCCTCTACCAGGACTCAATCGAGCGGATGCGCAACCGATCAGCCTGAGCCTGAGCGCTGATGGCGCCCGCATCGCCATGGTGCAACAACGGGATGACCGCACCGAACTGTTTCTCTACCGCCGTAATGCAGCAGCCCTGCAGCGCATTCCCCTGGATCCCCCTGGCGTCCCTCGGTCGGTGAGCCTTGATGGCTCAGGGAGATTGCTGGCGGTACAGGTGAGCCGTAATGGCCGCTGGGACATTGATCTGATTCGTCTGCCTTAGCTAAGGCAGCAGGCCTGCCCAAGATAAAAACGTGTCTCCACTCAAGACTTCGACCAGCACCACCGCGACAAACCCAACCATGGCGAAACGGCCATTCACCCTCTCGGCATAACTGCTCCAACCAAAGGCGGGTACGTCGGTCGTCGTGGCCGATCGCTGTTCCTCTTGGGTCGGTTCAGCAGCGCTGGTGGTCTCAGAAGTCATCGGATCGATCAAACGCGGCCGAACTCATAGCCTGCCGCAGGCAACAAACGCCATCCTCCCTTTCCATCCAGCTCCAGCACCGTGTCGTGAAATTCGGTCAGGGTGGGGCGGTGTCCAACACTGATGAACGACATCTCACGACGACAGAGCAACTCATAAAGATGGCGCTCCGTTGCCACATCCAACGCGCTGGTGGCTTCGTCGAGAACCACCATCTGCGGAGCATTCAGCAACAGTCGAGCAAAGGCAAGCCGTTGTTGCTCCCCTAAAGACAACAGCCTTGGCCAATCTTGCTTCACATCAAGATCGGGGTAACGGTTGAGCAAATCGGGCAGACAGGCCTCGGCCAACACAGCCCGGAATTGGTCATCGGCAAACCGATCAGACTCCAATGGATAGGCCAGTTGCTCCCGCAACGAGCCGAGAAGCATGTAGGGCTTTTGGGGAATAAACAACAAATCCCCCGTCGACGGACGCTGAATTTCGCCATCGCCTTGCACCGGCCATAAGCCACTCACCAGGCGTAAAAACGAGGTTTTTCCGCAACCGGAAGGGCCCACAACCAACAATCGCTGTCGAGACTCAAGGCTGAGGTTGAGGTCTTTGATCAAAACCCGATCACTAAAGGGCGGCACCAGGTCCACACCCTTCAGCAACAGACGGTTCTCCTCCGAGACCTGCGCAGCCGATCCCTTGGTTTGTGGCGCGTCGTCCCGCTGGGCGCTGATTTCGTCGACGCGACCTTGGAAGCCCTCAAGCCTGGAAATACTGGCTGAAAATGCCGCCAAACGATCAATGTTATTGACGATATAACTCACCGAAAACAACACCTGGGAGAACGCGATACTGGCCTGACCAAACACACCAAAATCCACTTCTTTTGCGAAGTAAATTGGTGCGATCACCAACCATGGCAGGAAGCGCGAAAAATAATCATAAGAGCGCTGAATCACACTGATCAGAGCTTCCCAAACAATCAGCTTGTTGTAGTTCTGAATCGCACCATCCAGCCTTCGATTCGCCTCTTTCCCCTCTTGCCCCTCTCCACCATAGAAAGCGATCGATTCGGCATTGTCCCTGATATGAACGAGCCCATAGCGGAAGTCGGCTTCCAGCTTTAGCTGCTGATAATTTAGGGAAACCAATTTACGACTAGCGAAAACGATTAGGCCCGTTCCCACAACGGAATAAACCAACAATAAGAGTGCAAGTCGACCGTTGATTGTCCAAAGAACAATGATGAAGCTTAGGAACGTCAGCAATGCGGAAATAACTTCCACCAACACACTTAGGCTCGTGATCGTAAAGCTTCTTGTATCATCAGAAATACGCTGATCTGGATTATCAATTTCCGATGCATTCTCATCATTTGGATTGAGAACGTAATAAGCACGATTGGATAAATATCGACCCAACAGGCGCGAACTCAACCATCGGCGCCACATCAATCCCACCTTGGGAATTAAGTAGCTCTGCACAGCTCGAATTGGCAACGCCAAAACAAGACAAAATGCATAGATCGCAACAATTTTCCAGAAGCTGCTCTCGTCGTATCCGACCAGAGCATTTTCGATATTTCGAGCAATAAAACTAATGCCCACATTGATCCCGTTAATCACAAGGATCAACAGCGCAATCACACCCAGCAGCAACCAAGGCAACCAGCGCCCCTGACGAAGCTTGCTGCGAAAGGCCACAAAACAACCACCACCCACCAGGGTGAGGCCACTGACCAACGGACCGATCCAACCCGACCAGATCGTATCGACGCGTTCGGGAATCCCCGGCAAGAAGCGTTCCTGCAAGTTGGGGATCAGCGCTCCACTGATCTGGACCGCTGCTGTGAGCAGCAACAGGGTGACACCAACAACAACGATCAGCAGCGCAACGACGAGCAGCAGAAACTGCCAGGAGCGACTTTCTTCAACGGGAAGAAAATATGGCTGCGCGAGGCGCTGCAGCCTGCCGAGCTGCTGACCGAAGCCCTGTAACGGACGCCTTGAAGGTGTTGTCATCACTCCATTCTGACGTTGGTGGACTTAACCAGGGGGCCAAGCCAGGGGACGACCACCAATCACATGGACATGGAGGTGAAACACCGTTTGTCCAGCTCCAGCTCCACTGTTAATCACGGTGCGCCAGTCGTCCAAGCCCTCTTGTTTGGCCACGCGAGCCGCCACCAATAACAGGTGGCCCAGCAGAGCCGCATCACTGTCCTCCGCCGATCGCAAACTTTCAATCGGCTGGCGCGGGATCACCAACACGTGGGTGGGTGCCTGAGGGGCAACATCGCGAAAAGCCAGGCATAACGCATCGCTGTACACCTCATCGCAGGGGATTTCACCGCGGAGAATTTTTCCAAAAATCGTGTCGTCCGCCATGGCAAGCAACAGGGAGGTGACGAGGAATGAAACGGCAGAGGTGGTGTGACAGGACGGGCATGAGTCCCGTACGTCGCAACCTCTTCTCTGATGCTGGCACGGTGTCTTAGCGCTTCGCTCCATGGCCTCGAGGCCAAACCCGTCACCGTGGAGGTGGATCTAGCGCCAGGTCTTCCAGGAATTCAACTGGTGGGACTCCCCGACAAGGCCATCCAAGAATCCCGTGAGCGGGTGCGCTCAGCCCTACGAAACAGTGGTTTCCGCGGCCCATTGGTGCGGGTGGTGATCAACCTGGCACCGGCGGACCGGCGCAAAGCAGGGCCGGCCTTTGATCTACCCATAGCCCTTGGGCTGCTGGTGGCGAGCGGCCAACTCGACCGCCCCAACCTCGACGGCCTTTGGTGCGCCGGTGAATTGGGACTGGACGGCAGCCTGCGGCCCTGTCGTGGCGTGATTGCCCTCGCTGATTTGGCCGTCCAGCAGGGGGCCCGGGCCCTCGTCGTACCCCCGGCCAATGCCGCTGAAGCAGCACTCATCCCAAACCTCACCATTTGGACAGCCAACACCCTGAAAGAGCTGGTGCACCAGCTCAAAGGTGAATGCCCGCCCCTGCCCATTGAGCACCGCCCATCGCCTCAACAGACCACCCCCGCCGCCATGCCCTTGGAGTCCCTAGGCCTTGGCATGGAGGGCATGGATCGAGCCACCCATGCTCTTGCGTTAGCGGCCGCCGGGGGGCATCACCTGTTGATGGTGGGGCCACCGGGCTGCGGCAAAACCCACTTGGCTCACCAGTTACCGCTCTTGCTTCCGCCCCTGAGTCCATCGGAATCCCTCACCATCACCCGCATTCACTCGGTGGCAGGAGAGTTCGACGCCAGTACACCGTTACTCCATCAGCGTCCCTTTCGCTCTCCACACCACAGCAGTTCGGGGGTCGCCCTCCTCGGAGGAGGCCATACCCCCAAGCCTGGCGAGATCAGCCTGGCCCACGGCGGCGTTCTGTTTCTCGATGAATTGGCGGAATTTCCACGCCCGGTGCTCGACCTACTGCGCCAACCCCTCGAGGAGGGCAACGTGCGCCTCAGCCGCGCGCGCGAAACAACGGTCTTTCCAGCCGCTGTGACCTTAGTGGCCGCGACGAACCCTTGCCCGTGTGGCTGGCATGGTGACCGCGAACAGGCTTGTCGGTGTAGTAGCTCTCAACGACAGCGCTACTGGCAACGGCTTTCAGGCCCTCTGCTTGATCGAATTGATCTCCAGTTGCGATTGGAGCGTCGGACATCGAGGCAAATGCGGACCTGCCTGGAACCATCTCAATCGCCGCCAACACATTCACCATGGCTGGAACCCTCGCGAGTGAATGCGGCTCGTCAACGCATGCGAGACCGAAATCCCCGTGGTTGCAGCAACCGCTCCCTCAGCGCAGCAGATCTAAAACAACACGGCCGATTCCACGCTGATGGGCTCGCGCTTTGGGAAACAGTCATCGAACGCCGCAGACTCACCACCCGTAGCAGCCTGCAATTACTTCGGGTGGCCCGCACCATCGCCGATCTGAACGGACAAGACAGGGTGCAGACTGAAGCCATTGCAGAGGCGAGTGGCTACCGCTGCTCCGATCTCATCGGCGATCAATTTGCAGGTGCGGTCTCCCGATAAAGGTAAAGATGACCCAGGGTTTTCGTTCCATAGGCACGACGCATCAGTGTCCAGCCCGGCTCAAGCTTGAGCTGAACAAAACCCGAAGCGACCCCACCGGCCCTGGCCACCACATACATCGGTTGGGAGGAACTGCGAGTGGGTGCTGCCAGCAGTTCTAAATCACTAGCGGTTTTCACGACGGTGAGGCGATAGCGGGTTCCCAAATCATCGCCGCCGAGGCGAAGGGAATAACCATTGCCATCGATATAGCGATTACAAATACCAGTGAAATCAAATTTTGAAAGCAAGGGATCCACCGCTGCAGGCGTCTCGCCGCTGACGGCGAAACACGGGCGCTTATTGGTGCGCTGCTCATAGATATTCAGCTGAGACCTCGCCCCCTGACCGATCGGAGCCGACACCAAAATGAAGTTGGCCTCCTCCACTGGAACAGCTGTGAAGAGGGATCCCTGGGCCATCACCGGCACAGCCCCGGCAAGAGCAACAGCCAATCCGGCAGCGGTGAGCAAAAAGCGAGCGATCACGGCCGAAAGCTGAATTACGCGAATCGTAAAAGTCATTCCCGCTTCAGGCCCACCCGATCAGGCCGGTTTGTTCAACCGAATTGCGACAAGGAGTGTCCCAACCGTGGCTGGAGCAGCCGCCGCCAAAATCCAGCTGGTGGTGGATACACCAAGATCCGGATCGCCATAGGCCAGCTCAAACACGCAACCGGTACTGGCAATCCCAAAGACACAAGCCAAAGCAAGGAAAAGCCCGGCTAAAGGTTTCATTGGCATGGATCAAGACACGCTTTGGACGTACTGGGGCTGGAAACCATGCTCCTTTAATTCCTTCTGGAGACCGGCTTGATCTGTCACCCGATCCACAAACAACACTCCGTTGAGATGGTCCATCTCATGCTGAATACAACGAGCCATTAAACCGTCTGCTTTCATTTTTCGAGGTCGGCCCATCTCGTCGCGATAACTCAGTTCAATCGCTGTCGGACGCACCACATCGAGATACACCCCAGGGATGCTGAGGCATCCCTCTTCGTAGGTGTCCAATCCAGCACTGGCAGCAGTGATCTCTGGGTTAATCAGCACCAACGGTGGTGTCGTTGCATTTTCCAAGTCGAGATCAATCACCAAAAGTTGCTGATACACAGCAACTTGAGGCGCTGCCAAACCGATGCCTTTAGCGGTGTACATGCTGCGCAGCATGTCTCGGGCGAGTTCGCGCACCTGATCATTCACCTTGCCAATCCGTTGGGCAGGCTGCCGCAGCGCTTCAGCGCCAAGGGTATGGATCTCTAAAGGAGGGGTTTCCAGGGCCGTCTTCGGCACCAGCATTGTGTCCCTGGCCTTGTCAGCCGCTCGTGCCAACTGCGCAAAGCTTCCCGCCAAGACCACTCCTGCATTGATCCGCCATGTTAATCGGGATGATTCGGCCGCCATGGGACACGCTCCACTCTCCGCACAAATCGCTGTTGGACGGCTCCCAGCCTTGAAGGAGCCAAAGCTGGTCAAAGGACCGGCGGGCATTCTTTGGCTGATCTGGCTTGAACAACGTCCGGCAGAGCAGGGACGCACCACTGCAATCATGCGCCGCTTTGGCGAACCCGATAGCCAGGCACTGGAGTTAACGCCAGCACCAATCAACCTTCGCAGCCGAGTGCATGATTACGGCGGAGGAGTCCTCGCCACGGCTAGCGCAGATCACCATCTGCATCTGGTTTGGATCGATGCCGGCTGCCTGTGGCAACAACGGTTGATCTGGACAGAAGCAGCCACACACCCTCACCTCCCCAACGCGGAAACACACCCGCTGCGGTTGACATCCCCCGGCGAATGGGAGCTGGCCGATGGCCTCATCAATCTCCAGCGACACCAATGGATTGGCATCCGCGAAAGGGATGGAAAAGACGAGCTTGTCAGTGTGGATCTCGATCGCATCGATCAAGAACCAGAACTGCTCCATCAACCAGCGGACTTTGCCGGATATGCCTCACTGAATCCGCAAGGAGACCGCCTGGCCTGGGTGGAGTGGACGCAAACCTCGATGCCTTGGGACAGCAGCAGCCTTTGGTGCGCTGAGCTCACCAAAACAGGACAACTCATCAATCCAAGCCAACGAGCCGGAGGCCGTGGCGTTTCGGTGTTTCAGCCCCAATGGCTTCCGGATGGTCGGCTGCTGGTGGCGGAGGACAGCAGCGGCTGGTGGAATCTCATGCTGGGGGATCTAGCCACTGAATCGTGGGAACGGCCTTGGCCGATGGCAGCGGAGACGGCCATGCCCCAATGGATTTATGGCATGCGTACCACCGCCTGGGATGGGGAACGCCTGCTGGCGGCGACCTGCTCAGAGGGCACTTGGACATTGCAACGCCTGGGCCTCGACGGAACGGTGGAACAGCTGGAGCAACCCTTCAATGATCTGGCGGGTCTTCAGGCCTGCGACGGCCGTGCGGTAGCCATCGCCAGCAACAGCACCTGTCTGACCGGCCTCCTGGAATTGGACCTTCGCTGCCGCACGACCACCTGGCGCCATACCGCCGCCGCGCCGTCCCCGTTGTCTCCCGAGCAGATCAGCGTGGCAAAACCGCTCTGGTTCCAAGGGCACAACCAGCAACAAACCCACTCCTGGTATTACCCACCGATTGGAGGAGGAGAGGGACCAGCCCCGCTCCTGGTCAAAAGTCACAGTGGTCCCACAGCCATGGCCCGATGCGGCCTGAGCCTGGCCATTCAGTACTGGACCTCGCGCGGCTGGGGGGTGGTCGATGTGAATTACGGCGGCTCCACGGGTTTCGGACGTGCGTATCGGGAACGGTTGAACGGAGGTTGGGGCATCGTTGACGTGGCGGACTGCGCAGCAGCAGCCCAGGCGCTGATCGCATCGGGACAAGCCCATCCCGACCATGTGGCGATTGAAGGCGGCAGTGCCGGAGGATTCACAACCTTGGCCGCGCTCTGTTTTACCGATGTCTTCCGCGCAGGTGCCTGCCGCTATGCCGTTTGCGACCTCACCGCGATGGCAACCGAAACCCACCGCTTTGAAGCCCGTTACCTGGACACCCTCGTCGGGGACTGGCCCGCGGAACGCTCCAGCTATGACGACCGTTCACCGCTGCAACATGCCGACCACATTCGTTGCCCGGTGCTGTTTTTCCAGGGCCAACAAGACAAGGTGGTACCAGCGGAACAAACCGAGCGAATGGCCACAGCGCTGCGCAACAACGGAGTGACGGTGGATGTTCGCCTGTTTGAAAACGAAGGCCATGGCTTCCGCAACCAAGCGACTCAAATCACAGTGCTCGAGGAGACAGAAGCCTTCTTCAAGCTCCATTTAGGGCTAGAAAAAAGGCAAAAAAGTAAATTTTCCTGAAAAAATAACCAGGACAATGTTGCTGGTTAGGGCAATAGTCGTCACACAACCGGATTCTGTTCATCGCTGGCGCGACAGAGCGCAACAAGGCACACCCGCCATCGATGACCCCTGCTGCTTCAACCATCTCGCCGCACCCCATGAGTGGCGCAAAAATGTTCACCATGAACAACTTTGCGCCGCTTAGACCCTTATTAAGTAGCGTTAGATACGGAATTCTTGTGCGATCCCGTCTCGGGCGCCTGGGCATCGCGGCCCTTTGCGTTCCCGCATTGCAACTCCTGGGTACAGCCCTGATTCCCGCCCATGCTGCCGACGGCAGTGCGGCATCGGACAACAGCCTGATCCTGATCAGCTCCGCCATGGTGCTGCTGATGACTCCAGGACTGGCCTTCTTTTATGGAGGCTTCGTCCAAGGTCGCAACGTGCTCAACACGATGGGGATGAGCATTGTGATGATGGGGATCGCCACCCTGACCTGGGCCGGCGTGGGCTTCAGCTTGGCCTTTGGCGACGGCGGCAGCTGGAATGCCATCATCGGAAACCCGTTGGACCATGCCTTGCTGGAGAACCTCTCCGGCACCTGGGACGGCCTCAGCATTCCTGGCCTTTCATTCGCCCTGTTCCAGGGCATGTTTGCGATCATCACCCCCGCCTTAATTTCCGGGGCCTTGGTGGAACGCCTCAGCTTTCGCTTCTGGTGCCTCTTCACCCCACTCTGGCTCCTTGTGGTGTATGCCCCTCTGGCCCATATGGTTTGGGGAGGGGGATTCCTTGGCAAAGATTTGGACTTCGCCGGTGGCACGGTGGTGCACATCAGTTCTGGCGTGTCTGCCCTCGTCTTGGCGGGACTGGTGGGGCGCCGTCAGGGTTGGCCCCAGTCGGGCCGACCACCCCACGACGTCACCCAAATCATTTTGGGGACAGGCCTGCTGTGGTTCGGTTGGTTTGGCTTCAACGGTGGCAGCCAGCTGTCCGTAGCAGGTGCTGAACTGCCCTTCACCACAACCCATCTTTCAGCCGCTGCAGGTCTGGTGACCTGGGCCCTCGTGGAAACCTGGCGCGATGACAAACCCACTGTTGTCGGCATGGCGACTGGAGCAGTTGCAGGACTTGTGGGCGTCACACCCGCTGCCGGCTTCGTGACGCCGGGAGCAGGCATGGCGATCGGTGCTATCACCGCTGTTCTTTGCTACGCCTCTGTGCGGATCAAAGTGCGCCTGCGCTTCGACGATTCGCTCGACACGTTTGCCGTCCATGGCGTGGGAGGCACCATCGGGGCTCTGCTCACCGGTGTGTTCGCCAGTTCAGCCCTGATTGAAGGCCATCCAGCTGGTGCTGTCCTGGCCGAACAGGGTCGGATCGCGCTGGTCCTCGGGCAACTGCAAGCTGTCCTGGTGGCCTACGGCCTCGCTGCGGGGGGAACCCTAGTGATTGCAATGGCCTTGCGCCAATGCGGCATTGCCTTCCGCGTACCCGACGACGCCGAGCAAATGGGCGTCGACGTGAACGAACATGGAGAAGAGGCCTATGCGGAGCGCACGGGCTCGCCAATCTTGCAATAACTCCCGACAAGCCGATCGATCGAGGGAGTTCAGCGCTAGCTGTGCTCCCTCAAGAACGCCACGGTGGAGGCGAGCTCCTCAGCGAAGGCATCAATTTCCCCCATGGTGCTGGTGAAACTGAGGCTGGCCCGGGCTGAGGCGGTGACCCCGTAAAGACGGTGCAACGGCTGGCAACAATGATGACCGCTGCGAATACAAATTCCTGAAGCATCCATCAGGGCAGCGATGTCGTTGGCGTGCACACCCTCCACAAGAAACGTGGCGAGGGCTCCGCGACCAGGCTGCTGCTCAGGGGTTGGCCCCAGGATGCGAAGGCCATCAATGCCTTCCAACCGATAAAAAAGATGCTGGGTGAGCTTGGCTTCCCAGGCTTGAATCGCATCGAGACCAATCCCCTGGAGATAGCGAAGAGCCGCACCCATCCCCACGGCTTCACCGATCGCTGGAGTGCCGGCCTCAAATTTGTGGGGCAACACAGCCCAGGTGCTGTGCTCCAAAAAGACGTCTTGGATCATTTCGCCGCCGCCGAGAAACGGAGGCATCGCCTCCAGCAACGACTCCCGGGCCCAAAGGAACCCCATCCCGGTCGGGCCACAAAGCTTGTGGGAGGAGCCGACCAAGAAGTCGGCATCGAGGGTCACCACCTCAATGCTCTGATGCGCCAGGCTTTGGCAAGCATCCACCAACACCAAGGCCCCAACGGCATGGGCCGCGGGGATCACAGACTCCAGAGGGTTGCAGCAGCCCAACGTGTTGCTGATGTGCACCAAACTCACCAGTCGGGTGCGCTCGGACAACTTCGCTTGGAAATCCTCGACATCCAAGCGGCCATCGTCCGTAATCCCGACATGGCGCAAGACACAACCGGTGCGCTGAGCCAGAAGCTGCCAGGGCACCAAGTTGCTGTGGTGCTCCATCACCGTGAGCAGCACCTCGTCTCCTTCACGGAGATTGGAATCGCCCCAGCTGCGAGCCACGAGGTTGATCGCCTCACTGGCATTGCGCGTGAAGACAATTTCGCGAGCGCTACTCGCGCCAACAAAGTCAGCCGCCGTCGTGCGAGCCGCTTCAAACGACTCTGTGGCACGGGCACTGAGTTGATGGGCACCCCGATGAACATTGGCGTTATCGCAGCTGTAATAACGCTGCATCGCATCGATCACCTGCTGCGGCTTTTGACTCGTCGCGGCGTGGTCGAGATAGATCAGGGGCCGGTCATCCGGCGTTTTTTGAGCAAGGATTGGAAAATCTGCACGAAATCGTGACGATAAATCTCCCAAAGATTCACTAGACCGTGCCACTGATGGATTAAGGGTTGTCATGAGGCCAGCCCCTCGAGCACCCGTTCCAGCGGTCGCCAGGCTGTCGCATGGGCTGGAAGCTTCTCGACCACTTCTTGGCATGCACCGCGCAACAGCAGGGCCGCAGCATCAGAGGCTCCGATCCCACGGCTTCGTAAGTAAAAGAGCTCGTCCTCCTGCAGCTGGGAGACCGTGGCGCCATGGGCACAACGCACGTCATCCGCCACGATTTCCAGCTCGGGCTTGGTGTCGACACGGGCCCGATCAGAGAGCAAGAGGTTTCGACTGAGTTGCGCTGCATTGGTGCGCTGCGCCTTGCGCGGCACATTGATCGCACCGTTGAAAATTGTGTGGGAGCGCCCTGCCGCCAAGCATTTTTGGAGCTGGTCCAACTCACCATCGGGTCCTTCAAAACACACCGACGTATGCACAGCAAGCTGCTGCTCAGCATCAGCAACGGCCAGACCCTTCAACGTGGTGGAGGCTTGTCCGTCCACCTGAACCACCCGTGGCTCGATCCGTCCCAACGACCAACCCTGAACAACAGACGTGAAGGTGTAGGCACTGCGGGGTTCTTGCTCGACGGCCATTTGGGCTAACAACGACGCCACACCATCGGCACAAGCCAAGACCCCATGGTTCAACTGTGCTTCTTGACCGAGATGCACTTCTAAGAGATGGCTATGGGCCGCGTCGCCCCGTCCCGAAAACACTTGTAGAAGCTCGAGCTGTGCTTTTTCTTCCACCACCAGCAACACCCGTGTCGGGATGAGGCCAGACGCGGCCGCCATCGTGATTTCCACCGGCGGAACCGTGCCGCGAACCCGCAAGGCCAACAATTGTTGAGCGGAAGCATGGTTGAACTCGATCAACCAGTCGTCGGACCATCCACAACGATCGAGGGTGTGGCCCAGAGCAAGTTCCAGTTCCTTCGGCGCAAGGGGCGTGAGCCCCTCCGGCAAGGTCACACCCTCCAGAGGGTCATTCACACCATCGAGCACCAAGCGCACAACACCATCCAAACGGGGCGGAGCGTCAGACGCGGTCGCCACGCTGCTGATCGGCATCCGAGCCACAGCTTCGAGTCGGCCCAGGTTGGTGAGTCGCCAGGCTTCGTGTCGATGCGTCGGCATGCCAAGGCGACCAAGCGCGTCTTGGCCGCGTTGCTGGACCGGTGCCAGCACCTGTTCGCTGGTGGACACAGCCATGGCTAAGCCACTCCCTGGGCTGCGAGCTCTTTGTCCACCCAGTCGTAACCCGTTTGTTCTAATTCCAGTGCCAACTCGCGACCGCCAGTCCGAAGGATGCGCCCCGCTGCCATCACATGGACGTAGTCCGGGGTGATTTCATCAAGCAAGCGTTGGTAGTGGGTGATCAACAACATGGCGTTGTCTGCAGTGGCCAACTGATTCACGCCACCGGCGACGATGCGCAGGGCGTCAATGTCCAACCCTGAATCGGTTTCATCGAGGATCGCCACAACGGGCTCAAGCAAGGCCATCTGCAGGATCTCGTTGCGCTTTTTTTCGCCACCAGAAAAGCCTTCATTCACGCTGCGCTCTAGGAAAGCGGGGTCCATCTGCACCACCTTCAAGCGTTCATGCACATGGTCTTCAAAGTCGAACGTGTCCAACTCCTCGAGGTTCTGCTTCAGGCGCCGCGCATTGGTGGCAACCCGCAGAAACTCCAAGTTGCTCACTCCGGGGATTTCAACCGGATATTGAAAACCGAGGAACACACCAAGACGAGCCCGCTCCTCTGCTTCGAGCTCAAACAAATTCTCGCCGCGATAGCGCACCGTTCCGGAGGTAACGCGATAGGCGGGATGACCTGCGAGAACCTTGGACAGCGTGCTCTTACCACTGCCATTGCGACCCATCACGGCATGAATCTCACCAGAGCGCACCTGAAGATTCACACCCTTCAAGATCGGCTGATCCTCCACAGAGGCGTGTAAATCAGTGATGTCGAGGAGAAGCTCGGCGTCGGGGCGAATCACTTAAAGAAAACGAGGAAAAAGGTTCAATAAATTCAAGGGATGGGGATCAACCCACGGACCCCTCGAGCTTGAGAGCCAGCAATTTGTCGGCTTCCGCCGCAAATTCCATGGGCAACTGGTTGAACACGTCACGGCAGAAACCACTCACCATCATCGACACAGCCTCTTCAAAACCAATGCCTCGGCTTTGGAGATAGAAGAGCTGATCTTCTGAAATCCGACAGGTGCTGGCCTCGTGTTCGATGGCAGCTTGGGGCTGTTGCGAACGGATATAGGGGTAGGTGTTTGCGGCTGCCTGATCCCCGATCAGCATCGAGTCGCACTGGCTGTAATTACGGGCGCCCTTGGCTCCTGGACCCATCTGAACCAGTCCCCGATAGCTATTGCTGGAACGGCCTGCACTAATGCCCTTGCTCACAATCGTTGAGCGGGTACGAGGCCCCACATGAATCATTTTTGTTCCCGTGTCCGCCTGCTGACAGTTGTTGGTGAGAGCAACGGAATAAAACTCTCCAACGGAATCCGCCCCCTGCAACACGCAGCTTGGGTACTTCCACGTAATGGCTGAGCCGGTTTCCACCTGCGTCCAACTAATTCGACTGCGCGCACCACGGCATTGGCCACGTTTGGTGACGAAGTTGTAGATACCGCCAACGCCATTCTCATCTCCGGCATACCAGTTTTGAACCGTTGAATATTTGATCGATGCATCGTCTAAAACGACAAGTTCAACAACCGCAGCATGCAGTTGGTTGGTATCAAACATTGGGGCTGTACAGCCTTCGAGGTAGCTCACGGAGGCGCCTTCTTCCGCCACGATCAAGGTGCGCTCAAATTGCCCGGTATCGCCTGAATTGATCCGAAAGTAGGTGGAAAGCTCCATCGGACATTCCACCCCTTTCGGGATGAACACAAATGAGCCATCGCTAAAGACAGCAGAATTGAGAGCCGCAAAGTAATTGTCGTTACTGGCAACAACTGAGCCGAGGTATTTCTCAATCAGCTCAGGATGCTCCTTAACAGCCTCCGTAAAGGAACAAAACACCACGCCGTGCTCCGCCAGCTTTTCTTTGTAGGTCGTGGCGATGGACACACTGTCAAAGACCGCGTCAACGGCAACATTGCTCAAGCGTTTTTGCTCACTAAGAGGAATCCCAAGCTTGTCAAAAGTTTCCAAAAGCTTGGGATCAACCTCATCAAGACTTGCTTTTTTCGCCTGCTGTTTTGGAGCGGCGTAATAAATAATGTCTTGATAATCGATTGCTTCGTAACCCAAAGAAGCCCAATCCGGCTCTTCCAAGGCGAGCCAGTGGCGGAAGGCCTTCAATCGAAAATTAAGAAGAAATTCCGGCTCATCTTTTTTGGATGAAATCAGCCGCACAACCTCCTCACTGAGACCCTTATCGATCTTGTCGGTCTCGATTTCAGTTACAAAGCCGTACTTGTACGGCTGGCTGACGAGATCGCGTGTGGAGGTGCTGGTCATTCAGGTTCAGCCTGCGGTTGCTTGAATCGTTTCTGTCGTGATGGTCTGGGTTTTGTCAGGGCATGCGAAAGGGTTGTCTTCCGTCAGGAACAACATGCAATGGCATTCCTTGCGCTCACGCATGGGCACGCATGGGCAGTTCCAGAAGGCTTGAGACACCTCGGCCTCTTTGTCTTCGTAATGACGGCAGGGGCACAGGGCACCGCCAAGGTCGTCTTTGTGACGCGCCAGCCCCTTAAGGACCACTGACGTCACGCTGGGCTCAGAGCAGAAGTAGGTGCCAGTTCGCTTGGCATAGGTTTCAGCGAACTTGCGAATGACTTCAAGACTTTCAGCTGTTGGCTCGGGAGCGGCGTCGGGCATGGAGAGAACAGCGAATTACGAAACCCCGAGGTTTCCTTATGAGCAGCCTAAGTCAGAAGGCGGCCCATCGGCGGGGGCCCCATTGTGACTGCCAATGGAATCAATCCACTGTCATGGTGAGAAGGACTCCGGCTCCTCATGAGCGCTTCGGCCCAGCCCAACACCCGCGATGCCGTGCTTTCCCTGCTCCTGGAGCGGGGGGAGATGGACGCCGGCGACCTCGCGGAAACGCAGCACATTTCAGTGCAAGCGATGCGCCGTCACCTCCGAGCCCTGGCCGACGATGGACTCGTCGCCTCCAGCACAAGCTCGAACGGGCCCGGCCGCCCCAGCAATCGCTGGTTTCTGACCGACGTGGGGCGCGAACGATTTCCCGATGGGAGCGGGGGGTTTGCCTTGGGGCTGCTCGATTCACTGCGGTCCAACCTTTCTGAAGACGCCTTTCAACAACTGCTGCAACAACAAGCCGAAGGAAAAGCACAGCAATACCGCCTTCAACTCGGGAATGCCCCGCTCAAAGACAGGCTTCATCAACTCGCTCGCCTACGTCGCGACGAGGGCTACGTGACGGTCTGCAGCCTCGATGAAGACGGCCACAGCTGGAACCTGCAAGAAGCGCACTGCTCCGTTCAGCGCATTGCCGAAGAATTCCCGACCATCTGCGACCAAGAACTCCTGCTCATCCGCCGGACCGTTCCCGACTGCCGAGTGGAACGGGTGCATTGGCGCCTCGAAGGCGGACACACCTGTGGCTTTCGGATTACGCCGATCGAAGCCTGATGGACATTGATTCCGAAACCATCGCTCGAATCGATGCCACGTTGCTCCCACAACTCGATCGTCACCACCTGCGCTTGCTCGCCCATTGCCTCGCAAGCTTTCGCAGCATGGATCCTGAAGCCACTGGTGCCCTGCCATGCGCAGCCGCGCGACGCCGCTGGTGCGAGCAGCAACCGATCGTGGCGGATGATCCCCAGTTTTTGATCGTGCTGCTCAACCAGCTCAATAACGCAGCGCATCAGCTTGAAAGGGTGGCGGACAATTGCGGCAAAGCCCCCCTACAGCTCAACCTCGATGACTTGATCAGGGCAGCAGAAACGCGATGCCGCCACTAGTTGGCTGCAGTGAACTGCCATCATCAGCTCAGTTGAGCCGCGACGATGACCCTCGAGATCCCGGACGCCCTCAGTTTTTTCCGCCTGAGCTGCGGTCGCTGGATGTCTCAACGCAGCCAGCACCACCTGCTCCACCGCCGGGCTGAAGCCGGGGCGTCCTTCATCGTTGTGGAGGAACTCCTCAAAGGCGATGAGCGCCTTGCCGAAATCGCCAAACGCAATAACGAAGACGTCAGCCGAATCATTGGTGGCTGCTGGGTTCGCTGGAGCGGTTCCATGGCCTGGGATCGGGCCGGAGAATCCCACGAAGACCAAACCATGTTCGGACTGATCCCGAGCGATGACGCGGGTCGCGAAGGATTGCTGTTGCGCGATCGGGGCTATGCCGAAAAAGCCCCCGTTGCTGGCCAATTCCGCATGGATGACGAAAACGGACTGATCCTGACGACGGACTACGAAATGATGAGTTCGCTGGAACGCTTCTGGTTCGCCGGGCCCAACCTTCGACTGCGGACCAGCACCGTCCAAGGGCTATCCAACAACGCATCGTTTTGCATGGAGACCCGCCAACTGGACGACGCGCCGTCAAGAACCACCGCACCTGGCGCGGCCGCAACCCAGCTCGCCCCGTTTGGCTGGTAAGCATTAGTACTCAGCCGAACTATTACGGGATGTGATCGCTGCCAGAGCGGCTCTCAAGGAAACCGGCGCCACCCTTACGATCGCCCTCAGTGGATGTTGAAGCTCGAGTGGCCATTCCTCTTCTGGAGTATGCACCGATCACCCAGAACTCCTTGAGAACTGGTGTGCCGAACATCCGAGTCGGTTCCGACGAAGGATCGCGGGCTTACTCATTGGACATCGCCTCCGACCGGGACAACCTGGACACGGTGATCGAAAGCGCTTACCGACAGATCTACTTCCACGCCTTTAAATCCGACCGGGACGTCAACCTTGAGTCCCAGCTCAAGGACGGCCAAATCACGGTCCGTGACTTCATCCGTGGCCTGCTGCTCTCCGACACCTTTAAACGCAGCTTCTACGGATTCAACAGCAATTACAAAGTGGTCCGTCACCTGACGGAGCGCATCCTGGGCCGCAAGGTGAACGGCAAAGGTGAAGAGCTGTCTTGGTCCATCGTGATCGCAACCAAAGGCCTTGTTGGTCTGGTGGACGTGTTGTTGGATAGCGCCGAATATCTGGATGCCTTTGGATTCGACACTGTTCCCTACCAGCGGAATCGTGTCTTACCTGGTCGCGTCCTCGGAGAGACCCCCTTCAACATCACGAGCCCGCGCTACGACGAGTACTACCGGGGCATTCTTGGATTCCCACAAGTCGTGTTCATGGGAGGCCCCGGCAAAACGCTCCCAGCGCGGGCCAAAATCAAACGCGGTGGCTCCCCAAGCGACTATTTGGAGTGGATCAAAGATCTGCCGATGCCCAACACCCGTGGCAACGTCAGCAGCACAGAGATGGATTACATGTCAAAAGTTCCTTTCCGCAGCATTGGTCGCTGAAGACAGGCTCAAACCCAAACGCACAGCGGAGCTTTGGCTCCGCTTTTTTTATGGCTCTGACAGTGATCCCCGTGATTTGGAGTCAGGATCCACTGACTAGTGCCAACCGCGAGGTTCGAAACGGAAAATTTGGGCTCACAATGATCCCGAACTAAACCTGGAGCTTTTGGACGTGTCCCCTACTATCTCATCACTGGCACGTCTGACCCTTCGTCAACTGCGTCAAATCGCTAGTGATTTAGGGGTTCCGCTCTACAGCCGCAAGAGCAAAGAAACCCTCGTCGATGAGGTGGCCATTCGCCAAGAGAAACGCGGAGGAGATCTCAAAGCGATCGAAGCGGAGCTCAATGCCCCCTCCATCTCCACCACCGAAACTCGCGTGGTGTTCCTCCCCCGGGATCCCCAATGGGCTTATGTGTTTTGGGAAATATCCGATAGCGACCGTCAGCGTGCACAGAAGGAAGGAGCCAACCGCCTTTGCTTGCGTTTAGCCGATGTGACCGGCATGCAAGGCGGGAACGCCCATCCCCACACGCTCCAAGAAGTTCCCGTCGATAGCCACAGCACTGAGTGGTATCTCCCAGTTCCCTTGTGCGACCGCGACTACCGGGTTGAGCTGGGTTACCGCATTGCAAACAGCTGGATGTCGTTGGCGTTTTCCTCCATCGCTCGTGTTCCGGCTCTGCACCCCAGCGAACAAATCCTTGATCAGTTCGTTCCCTTCAGTCTGGACGCATCACCAACGCCTGCAACTGCGGAAGCCCCTGCTCCGATGCCCCCAGCCCCAGCAAACGACTCAAGCGACAGCGGTCTGCACGAACGTTTGTACCAAAGCGCCACAGTTCACTATCGCCGTCGTCGCGTTGGCTCTGAAGAATTCCAAGAAGCTTTTTACGACTCTTCCGATTCCAACCGGTCTGGACTCAGCGATTCCGGCATTGGCCTCTGGGCAAGTGGCCGCAACGATTCCGGTGTAGGCGGTGTTGCTTCACGTCAGCGTTCGTTCTGGCTGGTCGCTGATGCCGAACTGATTGTTTACGGCGCCACCGATCCGTCAGCTCGCCTCACCATTGGTGGAGAAGAAGTGCCCCTTTCAGCCGACGGCACCTTCCGCATTCAAGTTCCATTCCGGGATGGCGAGCAGATGTACCCCATCGAAGCCACGGCGGCAGATGGTGAGCAGAAGCGCAACATCACCCTGAACTTCGAGCGTCAAACTCCCGACGACAACAGCAACCCTGCTAGCGAAGCCCGCGCCGAATGGTTCTGAATAACTCCTCAGAGCAAAAAGCATCCTCTGGCCTGCGTTGGTTTGTAGCCCTTACCCCCCTCGCGGGGGCAATGGTGTTTCCAATCCTTGTTCCGATCGTGATGACTCGGGTCAGCATTGGTGCAGGAGTTGGGGTCGCTCTGGGCTTGAGTTCATTGTGGTTTATCGCCATGCTCAAAACATCTGAGATGCCCCATTAGGCAGCCACACCACTTGCGTGGGGAATCCTTCATAGGTGTGATCTCTGAATGTGCTGAAACTCAGCCCTCTTCTTCTAGGGGTGGCCTTGATCAGCGGCTGCAGCCAACGCGGAGAGTTGATCGGAGCCGCCGTTGCCGAACTCAACTCCCCGGCGGAGATTGTGGTGGGATTCAACCACCAACAGCACAGCCGTTACCAGTCACCGATCACAGGTAAGTGGCGCGATGGAGACGACATCGAGCAGATTCTGGTTCGAGCCATTGATCTCGCCGAACATGAAATTCTGCTCGCCGTCCAAGAGCTATCGGCTCCAACGATCGCAGAATCATTAATCACAGCGAAGCGTCGCGGAGTGACAGTTCAGGTGATTCTTGAAAACACCTACAGCACCCCCTGGACGGAACAAACACCAAGCCAACTCAAGCCCCATCAACGCCAACGCTGGCATCAATTGAACCAGCTGGCTGATCAAAACGGGGACGGATCAACATCACCGGAGGAAGCCAGACAAGGTGATGCGATCCAGCTGCTGAGAGACCAGGGCATCCCGATCGTGGACGACACGGACGACGGCAGTCGCGGCAGCGGCCTCATGCATCACAAGTTTGTGGTGATTGATCGAATGATGGTTCTCACCGGGAGCGCCAATTTCACACGCTCAGGAATGCACGGCGATGCGAACCAACCCAAAACACGTGGCAATGTGAATCACATTCTGCGATTCAACAGCCGTGCGTTAGCAGAACTGTTTCGGCAAGAATTCAACACCATGTGGGGCGATGGGCCGGGGGGGAAACTGAACAGCCGCTTTGGCCTTCAAAAAGAATCGACTGGCATCAGCACAGCGATGGTGGGTGAAGCCCGCGTCGACGTTTTATTTGCACCTCATCCCAAACGCGACCCAAATCATGGATTAAATTGGATCGAGCAACAGTTACTTGATGCACGTCAAAGTATCGACATGGCCCTATTTGTGTTTACGGCACAACAACTCGCGAATGCACTTCAAGGCGCGGTGAAGGCTGGGCTACAGATTCGCCTGATTGCCGATCCAAGTTTCGCGAGCCGTTCATTTTCAGAGGTTCTCGATCTTCTTGGCGTGGCCCTACCTGATCGCAACTGCAAACTTGAAAGCGCAAATCAACCCTTCCACCAAGGTCTCCACGGTGTGGGCACCCCACGCCTCGCCCGTGGCGACAAACTGCATCACAAGTTCGCTGTGATCGACAACCGCAAAGTGATCACGGGATCCTTCAATTGGTCTCCTTCCGCAGCCCATACCAATGATGAAACCCTGCTGGTGATCCACTCACCCAAACTCGCTGCTCATTTCACCCGTGAGATAAATCGCCTCTGGGACACTGCAGAGCTGGGGATCACGCCACGAATACAACGCAAGCTTGATCGGCAACGGATCCGCTGTGGGAATGGGGTAGAGAGGGGA
>JBDQPG010000051.1:0-15970 GCA_040260695.1 Synechococcus sp. SFB_27S_18OctNov_coas_78
AGTCAGCGTGCTTCTAGCGCTTGCTCAGGTGGAGTTTCGGCCGTCATGGGCACCTCCGATTTCGATGCCCATACTTTTGCCCAGCAAGGCCCGTTTGCCATCGGTGTAAAGGCGCATTGCCCTCAACGGCAAAACCTCCGAAAGTTGAAACGGCATGCCCATCGACCTCAGCAGAGGCCAAGCCACCACTGCAATTGCCAGGGCTTGAAGCACCCGAGCGGCCTGCCATCGATCTCTTGAAATGGGCGATACTGGGATCGAACCAGTGACAATCTCCTTGTAAGGGAGGTGCTCTACCGCTGAGCTAATCGCCCGTTCTTTCATTCTGCCTGACAGCTCTCCGCTCTGACCAGCTGAGGCGCAACGCACCCCGACCGATCAACCCTTGGCCCAAGGCCGCGAACACGACCGCGCCACTGCACTCTTAAGCCTGCCCATCGGTTTCGGCACTGCTCTGCTGCTGAACTGGCCTTCCGGGCTAGTTGCGGCGGCGGCCTTCAGCTTCGGTGGGCTATGGCTCTCCCCCGATCTCGATACCCGCTGCAGGGCCCTCCGGCGTTGGGGGCCTTTGCAATTCATCTGGTGGCCCTACCGACGCCTCATCCCCCATCGCTCTCTCCTCTCCCACGGGCCAGTTATTGGAACCAGCCTGCGGCTGATGCTGTTGTTCCTCTGGGCCAGTGTGTTGTGCAGCGTGATGCCCCAGATCACGATCGATCAGTTGTGGAGAGCCCTCAACCTCTGGAGCACGAGCAACCCGGATCAAGTGATCGCATTAGCCGTAGGACTTGAGGGAAGCGTTTGGCTGCATCTCATCCAAGACGGGGATCCACTCCCCACCGAATGGCATGCCATTCAACGGTTCAGGCGACGGCGATGAGAGGGTGAGCCTGGTTCTGAAGCTCGACCATGCCTCCCTCCAGCACCGAAGCCTTACAGCAGCTCATTGACGTGGTGGCACGCCTCCGCGATCCCGATGAGGGGTGCCCCTGGGACCTTGAACAAACCCATGCATCTCTGGTGCCATACGTCCTGGAGGAGGCCCACGAAGTTGCAGACGCCATTCGCCATGGCGACGACGCTCACCTCAAAGAAGAACTGGGAGATCTCTTGCTGCAGGTGGTGCTCCATGCCCAAATCGCCCAGGGCGACCAACGGTTCGATTTGAGCGATGTTGCGGCAGGCATCAGCGAAAAATTGATCCGTCGCCATCCCCATGTATTTAGCGATGCGGTCGCCCGCGACACCGCTGCTGTGAAAGACACCTGGGAAGCGATCAAAGCAGCCGAACGCGGAGAACAGCCGCCATCGGCGAGTCCCCTCAGCGATGCCCTCGCCGCCAAAGTGCGGGGGATGCCTGCACTAGCGGGAGCGATGACCATCTCGAAAAAGGCGGCGAAAGCTGGCTTCGAGTGGGACGACATGGCCGGGGTTTGGGCCAAAGTTCATGAGGAGCTCGATGAACTGAAAGAAGCCGTGATCAGCGGTGACCAATCCCATGCCCAAGAGGAGCTGGGGGATGTGCTGTTCACCCTGGTGAATGTGGCCCGTTGGTGTGGGATCGCTCCAGAAGAAGGACTTGCCGGCACCAATCGACGCTTTCTTGATCGCTTTTCTCGAGTCGAAGCAGCCCTCAACGGCAACCTGAAAGGGCGGAGCATCGATGAACTCGAGGCGCTCTGGCAACAAGCCAAGGCCGAGATCCGCGCAGAACAAACCTGATCCCACGAGTCAATCAGTCATCGATCGATGGTCTGTTGCGGCGTTGCCGTTTCAGATCGCCACGTTGTTTCTTGCTCTCAAGTCTCCGCTTCACCGCACCCCGCCCAGGCCGTGTGGCTTTACGGGCTGGGGGCGGCGGCTTGATCCCTTCTCGAATCAAATCAGCTAGGCGCTTCAGCGCAATCTGACGATTTTGATATTGAGAACGTTCTTCTGAGACACAAACCCGCAAACAACCATCAATGAGCCTCGAGTTATATAACTCCAATAAGCGTTGGCGACGAAAGGGCCCTAAACATTCTGATTGCTCGAGATTCCATGAAAGATCGACAGCAGTTTCGACTTTGTTGACATTTTGGCCTCCAGCACCAGACGAACGCGAGAACTTCCAAGACAGTTCAGAGGCTGGAATGATGAGCCTTGAATTAATCACTAACTCTTGCTCAAATCCCATTCAAACCAATCTTTAGCGGGACGAAAATCCAGATCTAATCCTCTCTTGAGGAGTTTGCGTCTGCCGCCGCTTGCTTTGCCCTGCGCTCAGCTAATTGTTGACGACGCATCTGACTTTCATATTTTGAATTACTCGTGAATGAGTAAAATAAAACAACAAAAACAGCGGCAACTCCTAGCCCTAACGCAACAAGATAAACAGGAGGAACTAAATCAAGCATTGACGATGCTGCTGGCGTGGACGAATTCAACGTCTCTAGCGTTGTTTTTGCGCGTGTCGCAGAACAATCTGGACGATTTTTACCGAGCTGAAACGGGCTCCGGAGTTGCCCTCTTCCACAGCAACTCCATTCCCTTTGCTAGTCAAGCACTAGATCTGGCAATCGTCAACGCATGACACGCTATCGATAGCGTCACGCCCGTAACCCTTGGGGTCCCAAGCTGAAGGGAAGCAGCACAGCGCGGCATGAGTGGCTGGATTGATGAGCACCATCGAGGCGTCCGCTACGGCCTCACAGGCGAGGTGCTGGTGGAGGAGACCAGCCCGTTTCAGCGGATCACTGTGATCCAGAGCGAGCGCTACGGACGGGGACTCTTGCTCGACGGCTGCTGGATGACGGCGGAACGGCAAGAGAGGCACTATCACGAATCCCTGGTTCATCCCGCCCTGTGTGGAGCCGCCAGCGTGGCGCGCGTGCTCGTGATCGGCGGCGGTGACGGTGGGACCGCCCGTGAATGCCTCCGCCATCAAGGCGTCGAACACCTCGACCTCGTGGAAATTGATGGCCGCGTTGTGGAGTTAAGCCGGGAGCACCTCCCCGGCATTGGCGGCTCCGCCTGGACCGATCCACGTCTCCAGCTCACGGTGGGCGATGGAATCGCCTGGGCTGCCGCCGCGGCCGACAACAGCTATGACGTGGTGCTTGTGGACGGATCGGACCCCGCAGGCCCTGCGGAGGGATTGTTCAATCGATCATTTTTTGAACACTGCCGACGCATCCTTCGCCCTGGCGGAATTTTCGCGACGCAAAGTGAATCACCGGAAGCCTTTCAAGAGGTGCACCTCGCCATGGTGAAGCTCTTACGAGAGGTGTTCGACCACGCTGATCCCCTCTACGGATGGGTGCCGATGTACCCAAGCGGCTGGTGGAGCTGGACCTTCGCGGCCATGGACCAACCTCGCTACCTCCAGCCCAACTCGAACCGTGCCGCTGCAATCGCCGATGGATGCCACATCTGGAATCCGCGCTGGCAACGGGGGGGCTTCGAGGCCATCCCCGCCTTCATCGCACGGGAGTTGAGCTGATGGCCAACCTGTTTGACACCGATTTGTTCGACACCGGTTTATTCGACACCGACGGGGCGATCTACATGGGGGCGCAACGGACTCCCGAGCACTGCCGGGTTGGGCTGTTCGGCGTGCCCTACGACGGCACCACATCGTTCCGACCGGGCACCCGGCTTGGCCCCGCCGCCATTCGCGAGGTGAGCAGTGGACTGGAGACCTACTGCCCGCAATTGAATCGGGATCTTGAGGATCTCTCCTTCGTCGATCTCGGAGCGGTCGAGATCCCCTTCGGCGCCCCCGAACCCGTCATCACCAAGGTGCAACAAGCCACCCAAGCCGTTCTTGGGCTCGGCCTCAAACCATTAATGCTCGGCGGGGAGCACTCCATCAGCTCCGGAGCCGTGGCTGCTGTGGCGCAGAAGCACCCCGATCTGGTGCTCGTGCAACTGGATGCCCACGCTGATCTGCGCCACGAGTGGTTGGGCAGCCATCACAGCCACGCCTGTGCGATGCGCCGCTGCCTCGAGGTCTTGCCCAGTGGCGACCTCTTCCAACTCGCCATCCGCAGTGGAACGAAAGCGGAATTCACAGAACTCCAGAGCAGTGGCCGCCTCATGCCAACCGTGGATGCGTTGCGCGAAGGTCTTATCCCCCTCAAGGGCCGTCCGATTTACGTCACCGTTGATCTGGACTGGTTCGATCCTGCCGTCTTACCGGGCACAGGCACCCCAGAACCGGGAGGATATTTTTGGCCTGATTTCGCCGACCTCGTCAGCCTGCTCCAAGACCATCGGCTGGTGGGCGCAGATGTTGTTGAGCTCGCACCACAACTCGACAGCAGCGGTGTGAGTTCTGTTCTCGCCGCAAAAGTAACGCGTAGTTTGCTGCTGCTCCTAGGTGGCGAAGCCAAAGACAGCGGTTCTTAAGCCAAGGCCCGATCAAACTCAAGCTGATGTTCAACGTCGTCTGGCGGCAACGCGTGCAAATGGGGCAGCTGTGGAGCCCGCGCCGTCCAGTGATGACAAACCACTAAATCAGCAACTTCTGCATTCACCTCCAATTGCCGCAACCGGCACCACCCACCTGCTGCAACTGCTGAGCAGTGCTGGCACGTGCGGCAGCAAAGCCTGTTTGCCAAGAGGGAAATGCCTAATTGGCCATCACGCTAAGGACGGTTCTGAAAATGGACCAGGAACTACAGGAGATCTCCTGTTTCGCTTCATCCAGCCAAAGCACTCCATAAGATTGCGCCTCGCCACTCCCTCGGCCAAAGCCATGCTGCGTACGCCTCTCTATGAGCTCTGTCGCACTGAAGGTGGACGAATGGTTCCCTTCGCTGGCTGGGAAATGCCCGTGCAATTCAGTGGCTTGATTCAGGAACATAAAGCCGTACGAAACAGCGTGGGAATGTTCGACATCTCCCATATGGGAGTGCTGCGACTGGAGGGAGCCAACCCCAAAGACACCCTGCAACACCTGGTGCCAAGCGACCTGCATCGCATCGGACCCGGCGAAGCCTGTTACACCGTTTTGCTGAACGATCAGGGCGGCATCCGGGACGACTTGATCATTTATGACCTCGGCGCCATCGACGAAGAACGCGGTGCTTTAGTGCTGGTGATCAATGCTGCCTGCGCCGACAGCGACACCGCCTGGATTCGCGAACGCATTGAACCGGCGGGTCTCACCGTGACCGATATCAAGAACAACGGCGTGTTAATCGCGCTCCAAGGCCCCCAAGCCATTCCCCTGCTTGAAGAACTCAGTGGAGACGATCTCAGCGGCTTGCCCCGCTTCGGCCACCGAGACCTTCAACTTCAAGGCCTAAGCAACTCCGTCTTCACCGCCCGCACGGGCTACACGGGTGAAGATGGCGCTGAGCTCCTGCTCACGGCAGAAGACGGTCAACGGCTCTGGAGCCAACTCCTCCAAAAAGGCGTCACCCCCTGTGGTCTTGGTGCCCGTGACACCCTGCGCCTCGAGGCCGCGATGCACCTCTACGGCCAAGACATGAATGCCGAGACCAACCCCTTCGAAGCGGGCTTGGGCTGGCTCGTGCATCTGGAAATGCCGACCGACTTTATTGGTCGTCAAGCACTGGAACAGGCTGCAGAAACGGGTCCAAGCAAAAGGCTTGTCGGCCTCAAATTGGAGGGACGCGCCATCGCTCGTCACGACTATCCAGTGCTCCACAACGGCGAATCCGTTGGCGTGATTACAAGCGGGACCTGGTCTCCCACGCTGGAGGAACCAATCGCCCTGGCATCCATCCCAACCGCCCTTGCCAAACTGGGTACGCGCTTGAGCGTCGAGATCCGGGGCAAAGCCCAACCCGCCACCGTCGTCCGGCGTCCCTTCTACAAACGCCCGTAACCAGAACCGGGGCTATGGGAAACTCGCTTCTCACCAGCTGAAACATTCCATGCGCAGCAACGGTTGCGGCGACCTGCGCAAAGACAGCATTGATGCGGTTGTTCAGCTTTGCGGCTGGGTGGATCGTCGCCGTGATCACGGTGGTGTGATTTTTATCGACCTGCGAGACCGCAGCGGCACTGTTCAAATCACCGTTGATCCGGATCTTGGTGCCGAGGCCTTCGCCGTTGCCGAGCACCTGCGCAGCGAAACCGTGCTGCAAGTCCACGGAAAAGTGCGCGCCCGACCGGCTGAATCGCTCAACGACAAACTCGCCACCGGGGCCGTAGAGGTCCTGGCCAGCGACATTGTTGTGCTCAACAAGGTGACCGGGAATTTGCCCTTTCCCGTCTCAGTCCACGACGAAGAGAACACCCGCGAAGAGCTGCGCCTTCGTCATCGATATCTCGATCTGCGCCGCAAGCGCATGAATGACAACCTGCGACTCCGGGCCCGCACCATTCAGGCAGCCCGGCGCTTTCTTGAAGACGAGGGCTTTATCGAAGTGGAAACCCCGGTGCTGACCCGCTCCACCCCTGAAGGTGCCCGCGACTATGTGCTCCCGAGCCGCGTCTGTGGCGGGGATTGGTTTGCTTTGCCTCAATCGCCGCAGCTGTTCAAACAACTCCTCATGGTGGGAGGCATTGAGCGCTACTACCAAGTCGCCCGCTGCTTCCGAGATGAAGACCTGCGGGCCGATCGCCAGCCGGAATTCACGCAGCTGGATATCGAAATGAGCTTCATGGATGAGGAACAGATCCTGCAGCTCAACGAAGCCCTGATCTGTTCCATTTGGAAATCGGTGAAAGGCATTGAACTTCCCCGTCCCTTCCCACGCATGACCTGGCATGACGCGATGGAGCGGTACGGAACCGACCGTCCGGACACTCGCTACGGCATGGAATTGGTGACGGTGTCCGACATCGTCCAGAACATGGGCTTCAAGGTCTTCAGTGGAGCCGTCAAATCCGGCGGATCGGTGAAAGTCATCGCCGTTCCGGGGGGTAACGATGCCCTGTCGAACGTCCGGATCAAGCCTGGTGGAGATGTCTTCAGCGAAGCGCAAGCTGCTGGAGCGGGGGGCTTGGCCTTCATTCGCGTCCGCGACGGCGGCGAAATCGACACCATTGGTGCAATTAAGGACAACTTGTCGGACGAACAGAAAGCGGAGTTGTTGGAGCGAACCGATGCGACACCAGGCACCCTGTTGCTCTTTGGAGCTGGCGAGACCGCCATCGTGAACAAAGCCCTCGACCGCGTGCGGCAGTACCTGGCGAAGGAACTCAACCTGGTTCAACCCGATCGGCAAAACGACGCCTGGAACTTCCTCTGGGTGGTGGACTTTCCAATGTTCGAGTTCAACAGCGATGAAGAGCGATATGAAGCCCTGCACCACCCTTTTTGCGCTCCCAACACAGACGACTTGGGCCGTGATCCAGCGCAATGGGCAACAACCCTCCCCACCGCAAGGGCACAGGCCTACGACCTTGTCCTGAACGGTCTTGAGCTCGGTGGCGGCTCCTTACGCATCCACGACTCCGCCCTACAACGCCAGGTGCTTCAGACCGTGGGTCTACCCCTTGAAGAAGCCCAAGAGCAATTTGGCTTCTTGATCAATGCCCTTGAT
The DNA here is from genome assembly GCA_040260695.1 of Synechococcus sp. SFB_27S_18OctNov_coas_78. GTDB lineage: Bacteria > Cyanobacteriota > Cyanobacteriia > PCC-6307 > Cyanobiaceae > Parasynechococcus. The sequence continues at coordinate 7,503 of JBDQPG010000051.1, forward strand.
ATGGGAGCTCCGCCGCATGGTGGACTCGCCTTTGGCGTGGACCGAATGGTGATGCTGTTGGCCGGAGAAGAATCAATCCGCGACACGATTGCATTCCCAAAAACACAGCAAGCCCGCTGCCTGATGACCGACGCACCCAGCAGCGTTGCAGACAAACAACTGCAGGAGCTCCATGTGTCGAGCACCTGGGTGGATCCCACCGACGATGAGGATTGACAGCAGGGCGTCATCAGATCCCGAAGGGAATCAGCACTTTTGCCCACCAACCGCAACAACGAGGAACCCTGGAGGAAGAACTTTCGCTTTTAGCCTTTGTCGCGCTTACCCCGACGAACTGGGGAGACCCGCACTCGCCGCTCCAGCGGGACGACGGACTTGTTGCGGCTCTATTTGCAAGACATTGGCCGCGTTGACCTGCTCACTAGCGAAGAGGAGGTCACCCTGGCTCGGCTCGTGCAGCGACGCGAGATGCTGTTACAGCAGCAACGCAAGCTGTCCGAGACCAACCCAGCCATTGGTGAGCTGCATCGATTGGAGGAGCTCCAACGCCGCGAGGCCAATCACCACAGCCATTGGCCCACCAAACAGGAATGGGCCCGCGCTGCTGGTTTAACCCTGCAAGAGCTGCAAGGACGAATCGATGCGGGCTACGAAGCTTGGGCTGAGAAAGCCTCGATCGAGGCCAAAGAGCTCAAACTGAGCCTGCGCAACGGACGACGGGCGAAGGACCACATGATCCAGGCCAACCTCAGGCTGGTGGTGGCAGTGGCCAAGAAATACCAACAGCGGGGGATGGAAATCCTTGATCTGGTTCAGGAAGGAACCCTTGGCCTCGAACGCGCAGTCGAAAAATTCGATCCCACCCGCGGCTTCCGCTTCAGCACCTATGCCTACTGGTGGATCCGCCAGGGCATGACCCGGGCCATTGCGACCCAGAGCCGCACGATTCGACTCCCTGTGCATGTCACAGAGAAGCTCAACCGGATTAAACGGGTGCAGCAAGAGATCGCAAGCAATGAGGGGCGCATCGCCTCGATTACCGATCTGGCACGCGAACTGGGCATCAGTGAAGACACGGTGCGACAAACCCTGGAACGCGTACCCCGCTCGGTGTCTCTGGATAGCCGGGTTGGAAAAGATCAAGACACCCAGCTCGGGGATCTGATCGAAGACGGCAAGGCCACCCCGGAACAAACGTTGACCCACGACGAACTCCACAACGACCTCGAAGGTCTTCTGGATGAACTCACCACCCGTGAAGCCGCTGTGCTCCGCCGGCGATTCGGCCTCGAGGACGACACGCCACAAACGCTGGCGCAAATCGGAGAACAACTCAAGCTGTCGCGGGAACGGGTGCGTCAGATCGAAACCCGTGCCTTACTGAAGCTGCGCCAACCCCAAAAACGCAGCAAAATTCGGGATTACATCCAAGGCTTGGATTCCTAGCCACGTCGCCATTGCGATGGTGTTGTCCTCCAACGCCAAGTAGTTTGAAGAATCGCCCGTCAGGTCATGGCCAAGTTCGTCTTCATCACCGGTGGTGTCGTTTCAAGCATCGGCAAGGGGATCGTGGCAGCCAGCCTCGGCCGATTGCTGAAGTCGCGTGGCTACAACGTCTCGATTCTGAAGCTGGATCCGTACTTGAACGTGGATCCAGGAACGATGAGCCCGTTTCAACATGGGGAGGTCTTTGTCACAGAAGACGGGGCCGAAACCGACCTGGACCTTGGGCACTACGAGCGCTTTACCGACACGGCGATGTCGCGGCTCAACAGCGTGACCACCGGCTCGATCTACCAATCGGTGATCAATAAAGAGCGTCGTGGTGCCTACAACGGCGGCACGGTGCAGGTGATCCCGCATATCACTGGCGAAATCCGCGAACGGATCCATCGCGTCGCCGCCAATAGCGGCGCCGATGTGGTGATCACCGAAATTGGTGGCACCGTTGGTGACATTGAATCGTTGCCCTTCCTCGAAGCCATCCGTGAATTCCGAGGCGATGTAGGCCGCACAGATCTTGCTTACATCCACGTCACCCTCCTGCCATTCATTGGCACCTCCGGAGAACTCAAAACAAAACCCACCCAGCATTCCGTGAAGGAATTGCGTTCCATCGGCATCCAACCCGACGTGCTGGTGTGCCGCAGTGACCGAGACATCAGCGAAGATCTCAAAAGCAAGATTGGCGGCTTTTGCGGCGTTCCCAACCGGGCTGTGATCCCCTCCCTCGATGCAGACACCATCTACGCGGTCCCTCTCACCCTCGAAGAGGGGGGGTTATGCCGCGAAGTTCTAGATGTCCTTCAGCTCACGGATCATGAGAGCGACATGACTGCGTGGGCGCAGTTGGTGCACAACCTGCGCAATCCCGGTCCATCCGTCAAAGTCGCTCTAGTCGGCAAGTACGTCCAACTCAACGACGCCTATCTCTCTGTCGTCGAGGCGCTTCGCCATGCCTGCATCGCCCAAGACGCCTCCCTCGACCTGCACTGGGTGTGTGCGGAACAGATCGAAACCGACGGTGCCGACGCGCTCCTTCGCGGCATGGATGCCGTGGTCGTGCCGGGGGGCTTTGGCAACCGGGGCGTGGACGGGAAAATTGCAGCGATTCGCTGGGCCCGCGAGCAACGCGTTCCCTTCCTTGGCCTCTGCCTCGGCATGCAAACGGCCGTGATCGAATGGGCCCGAAATCAAGCTGGGCTCCCCGAAGCCACGAGTGAAGAACTCGACCCCGGCAGCCCACATCCGGTGATTCATCTTCTACCCGAGCAGCAGGACGTCGTCGATCTCGGCGGCACCATGCGACTCGGGGTTTACCCCTGTCGAATTGCTCCTGACACCCTGGCGGAACGGCTCTATGGGGAACAGGTTGTCTATGAGCGCCATCGCCATCGCTTCGAGTTCAACAACGCGTACCGCAGCCTTTTCCTAGAGGCGGGCTATGTGGTGAGTGGAAGCTCCCCGGACGGGCGGCTTGTGGAATTGATTGAACTCAAGGGCCATCCCTTTTTCACCGCCTGTCAGTACCACCCAGAATTTTTGTCACGGCCGGGTCGCCCCCATCCGCTGTTCCGAGGTCTGATCGAGGCCGCTCAACAACGGCTTCCCGATTCACCAGCCCAAGCGATCCGCAACCAGGGAGAAGTCACCACTCCATGAGTGATGCAAGGTCCATCCCCGTGGTGGAAACCTTCCATTCCCTCCAGGGAGAAGGACATCACTGCGGTCGTAGCGCCTTCTTCATTCGCTTGGCGGGCTGCAATGTGGGCTGCCCCTGGTGCGACACCAAGCACTCCTGGCCCATGGACAGCCATCCCCTACAAGATGTTGATGTGCTAGCCAGCAAAGCAAACCATGCGAAGGAAGCCGGAGCCGCGTTTGTCGTGATCACCGGGGGCGAGCCCCTTCATCACAATCTCCAACCGCTAACGGATGCCCTCGATCGAAGCTGTGGGTTGCCACTGCATCTAGAGACAAGCGGCGTGGATCAACTCAGTGGACGTTTCGACTGGGTGACATTGTCGCCAAAACGGCACCATCCACCACAACAGGCGGTGCTGACGCGGTGCAACGAGTTGAAGGTGGTCGTTCTAGAAACCGAGGATTTGACCTTTGCCAACGCTATGGCCAACGCCGCACCCATCGACGCCCAACTTCTTGTGCAGCCGGCTTGGGACAGCGAGACAGCGCAAGGCCTGGCCATTCACCACGTCAAACAACACCCCCGCTGGCGCCTGAGCCTTCAAAGCCACAAATGGTTGGGAATCCGCTGAATCAATTAATTGCATTGAACTCAAAGCAGACTTTCACCAAACTCCAAGAAACAAACTGCCAACACAGCGTCGAAACTAAGCTAGATTGAATTCTTTAAGGCAGTCATCAATCTTTGATCAGCTTTTAGGCCTAAGGCTTTCCTGACACCTTCAAAGGCAATGAATAATACCGAACAAAAATCATTAGAACGGTCTAAAAATAATTTCAGAATGCCAAATTCCAAAAGAAGTAATCGATCAAAATTAACCAATAATTCTGCCAAAAAATCCGCCGCGGATTCAGACAGCAATGGACTTGTTGATGGCTCCGAAATGACTGGATATAAACTTTTCAACAAGGGCAATCCCATCCAAATCGCGAGCAAGCGTGGAAACATTCTTCGAAATAAGACCTCTAAAGATTGGAATGCAGTTGCCGCCTTTTCCTCCACAGCCAATCATAAATTATTGATTAAAAGCAATAAAGATCAAGACAAATATAAGATCTTAACACTTAAAGAATCGGGAAAAGTTAAAACCACCGGGAAGTGGAAAAAGGGTCGATCCCTGAGCAATCAGGGGCACGAAAAAAAATTCAACATAGATTTGAATGGCGATGCAATAATTGAAGGCAACAAATTGGTCAACGCAGGCAATGCCACCTTCGGCATTCAAGGAAAACCTGGCATTCATCAAAAGTTACGCCTCCTGCGCGAAAGCGACGATCCTGATGGAAATGGGAAAACCGCAATTCTCTGGCAATCCCCGCTTGAAGGACGAAAATGGAAAAATATAAGTTCTAAAAAGCAGTTTAAAGTCCCCTCTGATCTTGATGGATTCCAAGTTCGCGCTCAGGTTAAATATATCGACCGCGATGGGTTCGCTGAGAAAGTTTTCACAGAGGTACTAACAATTCCAGCCGTCGATAACGGAGATGCCTCCTTTCAGATTACAGGCACTCCAGAGGTGGGCCAAACTCTTTCCATCAGCCGTTCCAACGATGATCCAGATGGTGATGGCACCACCAACATCACCTGGCACACCTCCAAAGACGGCGTTACTTGGATCAATCAAAGCTCCGCTGACAGCTTCACCATTCCTGAAGACCTCGAAGGCCACAGGATCTCAGCTCATATTTCTTATGTCGACGGACAGGGGTTCAGCGAACTCATCAAAACTGATGACCTCACCATTCCTTTTGTTGATGACGGTGATGCATCGTTTCTAATCATCGGCACTCCAGAGGTGGGCCAATGGGTCACATTCTCCCAAACAGCTGTTGATCCAGATGGTGATGGAGACGTATCTGTCTCTTGGCAAACCTCTCTTGATGGTGTCAATTGGAACGAGATCAGCACATCCGACTACTTACAAATCGGCACAGGCTTATCCGGCAAACGACTCATTGCTGTTTTGCAATATACCGATGGCGAAGGATTTAAGGAATCTATTACCACCGATAGCATTTCAATAGCAGGAAATCCAGACTCCAATCCAGACGGAAGCGACGATTATGCAGAAAATTCAAACACTACAGGTCGACTTTTCGTCAGCCAATCAACCTCAGGCAGCCTCGAAACCGTCGGCGACCGTGATTGGTTTTCCATCAATCTGAAAGCAGGTACACGCTATCAATTCAACCTTGATGGAACTAGCCTCGACGACCCTTATCTTCACCTTCGCAGCAACACATCCTCCCTTATCTCATACAATGATGACAAGTCTAACTACAGTTACGATTCTCAAATAACTTATACAGCTCAAAGCAGTGGAACATATTTTCTAGACGTTGGATCTTATTACGATGCATATACGGGAAACTACACATTGAGCGCCAGTGAGTTAGAGGCACCGAAGCCAGGATTCAACAGCACAGATGGCTATGGCCACGTCAATGCACAGCGAGCCTTTGAGCAACTCTTGGACATCTCACTATCATCTGTCGCAGATCTGGGCGGCAATCTTTGGGGTGTCGACAACGTCAATGCCCCGGAAGTTTGGAATGGTGGAAGCGGATTTTCAGGAGCAACTGGAGCCGGAACAACAATCGCAGTCATCGATACCGGTGTCGATCTCGATCATCCAGAATTTTCAGGCAGGATCGTTTCGGGTTACGACTTCGTAGACGGAGATTCAGTCGCTGATGACGGCAACGGCCATGGCACTCATGTGGCTGGAACCATTGCGGGCGCCAATGACGGCCAAGGCATCACAGGCGTGGCCTACGACGCAAAAATCATGCCCCTAAGAGTCCTCGACGACGACGGCTACGGCTGGAACAGCGACATCGTTTCAGCCATTCTGTGGGCGGCTGACGAAGGGGCTGATGTCATCAACATGTCCCTCGGTGGTGGGGGCTATAGCCAGGCTTTGGCTGATGCCATTGGCTACGCATCCGACCGCGGCAGCGTGGTCGTGATGGCCGCCGGAAACTCTGGAGGCAGCTCCCCTGAGAACCCTGCCACTGAAGCCATCAACCATGGCATTGCTGTCGGAGCTGTTGATCGCAATCGCTCCATAGCGGGATTCTCAAACCGTGCTGGCAACATCCAACTCGATTACGTCACAGCACCAGGCGTCAACATCTACTCCGCCATTCCAGGTGGTGGATATGACACCTTTAACGGCACATCAATGGCTACCCCGCATGTCGCTGGTGTCGCAGGCCTACTTAAAAGTCATAACAGCAATCTCTCGGCTTCTGCAGTCGAAGATCTATTGATTGGCTCTGCTAGCAATTCAATCAGCAGCAGCTCATCATTCATGAGTGACCAATCATCTGGCGAGGATCAGCCCCGAGACCTCATCACCCTTCAGACCCTTTCAAGATTTACAAACAAGCAACTCAAGGGAACATTAATCGCCAGCATTGATGGTAATTCCAGTGAACGACGATCCACCGTTCGAAACTTCAATAAGAATGACGTTGATGGGATCAAGAGTTTCGATATCGTGGAATCCAGTCGAAACTCATTTGCCGTCCTAGAACTTTCAAAATCAGTTGATCGCAGTGCAATCCTCAATGAAATGCTCAGCACGGACCAATTCAATTATTTTGAATTTGAACAAAAACTTTCTATCATCTAAATCATGACTTCAGTGGCCCTTCTGGGCACCGGAATTCTCGGAAGTGCCATTGTCCAGCGCTTGCTGGCTCAGGGTCTTGATGTTCACGTTTGGAATCGCAACCCCAGTCGACTGACGCCCCTCATTGATCTAGGTGCGATAGCAATCACCGATCTTGAGGCTGTCTCCCATGAATGTGGTTCCATCGTCACAGTCTTAACTGATGGAACTGTCACCGCTGAAGTGATAGCTGCGCTTGGTTCTCTACAGGGCTCAACCGTGATCCCAATGGGAACAATGGGCGTTGCTGAAAGCCGCACACTGGCAGCTCAAGTGCTGCAAAACAACGGCCATTACCTGGAGGCACCGGTGCTTGGCAGCCGACCTCAGGCCCTCAGCGGAACACTTTTAGTCATGGCCGGCGGGGAAGCTGCCGACTTCCACCAACAACAGAATCTGCTGAGGCATCTATCCGACCGACCCATCCATGTGGGAGCAGTTGGTAGCGGCGCAGCCACCAAAATCGCCCTGAACCAATTAATCGCCAGCCTTACCCATAGTTTCTCACTATCACTCCATCTGATTCAGCAAGCAGGTGTACCCGTCGAGACATTCATGGACATCCTGCGGCCATCAGCTCTTTATGCACCCACCTTCGATAAAAAGCTCGAACGAATGCTGAAGAGCGAATACAAGGATCCCAACTTCAGCACCGCTCTACTCCGCAAAGATCTCGCATTGTTTTTGGAGGAAACCACCGCAGCGGGCCTTCAAGACCTTGGGCTGAAAGGCCTGGCACAACTCCTCGACCAAGCGAAGGGAACACAACTGGATCACCAGGACTACTGCGCGATCCATGAACTCACGAAAGCCTCTGAACATCTCGACCCACAGCTTGGGGATGGCACTGCCAATCAACGAAGTTTTTAATGAGGGCATGGCCCAACCAACTGCAATAGCCCTGCTGTCCGGCGGACTGGATTCAGCCACAGCTGCCGCTCTCGCTCAAGAGGCCGGTGATCACGTCATTGGGCTGTCGTTCGATTATGGACAACGGCATCGGCGTGAACTCAAAGCTGCCGCCACAGTGGCTGCCCATCTCAACTTGGCGGAACATCACCAAGTGAATGTGAATCTCGCCGCATGGGGAGGATCAGCCCTCACAGATCCCAACCAAACTGTTCCCACCAGCGGAGTAGAAGAGGGCATCATCCCCGCGACTTACGTCCCCGGACGCAACACGGTGTTCATTGCCATCGGGCTCAGCCTTGCCGAAACTCGAGGTGCTGAACGGTTGGTTCTGGGCGTGAATGCCGTTGATTACTCGGGATATCCCGACTGCCGCCCTGACTACCTCGAGGCTTTTCAGAACTTGGCTGCTCTGTCCAGCAAAGCTGGACGGGAAGGGCACGGACCTCAACTCTGGGCTCCCCTGGTGCAGTGGAGCAAAACCAGAATCGTGGAAGAAGCGCTCCGGTTGGGGGTACCGATCCATGAAACGTGGAGTTGTTACAGCGGAGCTAACCAACCCTGTGGGGTCTGCGACAGCTGCCGCATTCGAGATTCGGCTCTTCGCGAAGCCGGCCGACCAGACCTTTGCAGCAGCGCCCAGGGATGAACAGGTTGCAGCGCCGAGAGATGCCCTGG
>JBDQPG010000068.1:0-7893 GCA_040260695.1 Synechococcus sp. SFB_27S_18OctNov_coas_78
CAATCCAACTGTTCAGACTGTCAATCCATATCCACACACGATCGCTCAACCTTCCAGCCACAGCCCATACACACAAGTTGCTTACTAAGGCTCAGCTCTTCCCCTAAACAAAACAGCCCCGCCACAAGGTGGGGTTGTTTTGTCTTCATGAATGCCCCTTGGCGCTTGCGATACGCATAGGCAAATTTTTGCCGGCACACGACCAGCAAGACCAGAAACTTGAAGGATTAAAATTAACAACGATCTTCAAAATCTTTCCTCAAACCACATCAAAACTTCCCAACAAATAAATCTAGCCACCAGAAGAGTGAGCAGAAACTCATGCTCATTCGATCATCAAACACATGCAATCGACGACAGCGAAGGCTGAATGGGCGACTACCAAGGCCAGCTTAGCTGACAATGACTGAGGGAAGCTCTGAACAACTTCTCCCAACCGAACGTTGAAATACCTCCATGTAGCTACAGATACATTGATTAGCCATTCGTCTACGGTAGGAAGAATAAACTGTGTCTCATCCTTAATGCAGCTCTACAACGTCACCTTTCAGTTTCCCGAGATAGAGGGACAAAAAGCTGCTTATGCCAAACTGATTGAGTATTTTGCTGCTGGCGCTCAAGCTGACAACTTTGAAGGATTTGAGTTAATTACTCGTGTCCACTGTCCTCAAGTCGGCAGCGGAGTTGTGATTTGCAAAGCAACAAGCATTAAAGAGCTGTTCAAGCACTTTGCTCCCTGGCGTGCCATGTTTGGAGTTGAGTTCGATATGCAGCCGGCTTTCACTGACGAAGAAGTTTGCGAATGCCACAAGGAATTGTTTGAGTCGATGGCTGGTTAAACCAAATTTATTTCTTGAAGAAACCCGATCACATCAATAGTGGTTCCACGACCTAAACAGGAACCACTACCGCAATCCTTGAAAAGCGCAAAAACCATGACAACAAATCCCACTCATGACATCCTCCAAGACTTTTTCAAGTATTCGAGTTAAACAGATAGAAATTTTATTGCATCAATACTTTGATGCATCAGTTAAACGCTCCGTCACAACTCTTCCTCACTTTCGAAAGAGTTGCAGCTGAGCGGAATGATGATCTTGTCAATCATCAAAATTTTGTGGCAAAAGATAGGCCGTCCTTTCCAAATAGAAAAGACGGCCTATCTCGCTCGTTTGTGCATGTCGCCAACCAACTAATCAGCGTTGCACTGACAGAAGAAAAGCGAAGCGCCTGACGACTGGTGCCTGGGGCCATGGTGTCCAGGAGTGAAGCCTCTTTTCTGTTGGGGCACCTAAGAACGATGCAAAGAAAAATCGACTGGGTTGACGTACATCGTTGTCGCGCCAGACGAACGGATCACGATTGGTAAGAAACTGTTGGAGCAGGGGCCAGAACGTCAGTCTGCTTCTAAAGCCTGCTGGGTTGGACCGTCGTCTGTCATGAACGCCTCCGATCTCGATGGCTATACCTTTGCTCAACCAAAGAGCTTTGGCATCGGTGTTAAGGCGCATTGCCCTTTCAAAGAAAACCTTCGAAGCTTGAATCGGTGTGCTCAGGCTTGAGCATCATCCATCTTGATCAAGCATCACGATCAAATATCCCTGTTAACCCTCGCGATCATCCACATCGGCTCCAGACCCCACATCCGCATCAAGCTTCTGTCCAGGACGCCAGCCACTCGACCAAATCTCTCGGCACTTCGTATGAAGTCCACTGCGATCAAATCCCCACGCCGAGATCACCTTGGCAAGGTCTTGCTTAATGTCGTTGGCCCCAGGGAAATCGCCGTACCGCATGGATAATCGGCCAGCTGTCGTTAGGTGCTCAGGACCTGGATCACCCTGATGCCCCAAGAGAGCATCAACTTCATCGCGGTCTGTGGCATACAGCGGATGGGTTTGCAGCGAGTCGTCGCTCATCTCAATCAACGTTGCGATTCAAAAAACATGTCAGACCACCGTGGAACTGAGATATGTCGAACAATCAACGATTGACGTTCATTGAATGCGCTTCTGAAGAAACGACGGGATAACGAAAGCAACACGATGAAAGATAATGACGTCATGTCAAGACAAAATCGTTCCGCTCGTGCTGCACACCAGCATTCACGACGATTCTCCTTGTCTGTGTATCGACTGTCAAAACCTGCGGCGGGTGATTGAAAGCAATGCTCGTGCTCAACCTCCGTTACCAAGGCCGCATAACACTTAAGAGCGCTGACTAATACAGCGCTCTCTACCACGCCTGTTCCGTAACGCGAGCCAATAGCCGCGTTCCAACGATGTCAACTTCGGGTTGGCTTCATTCACAACTTCATGGGCACGCTGTTTTGCAGCATCCATGAATCGTTCTGTCTTGTCGCGCGATTCCATGATTGGAGCCCACGTAGAGAACAAAAGTTAGGAATGGCTGTGCGTTATGCCAACTGATAACCGGAATCCCTCACCTCACAAAGGAGATGGCTAGCCACCTCCCCCCAGCAGCAGTGGACTTAATCGCCGTCATCCATACCGCGACGCACCAAAACTTGGGTCAACCAGAGAAGACCGATCAAACCTGTTACCGCCAAAATCAAATTCATCCTTCAGAAACCACGATCAGCTAAGCCGCTGAGTGGGAGACAACAATCTTGACCAGCATGCTGACAGGAGAGCGCTCAAGCCATTGGCACGCAGCACGGGCAAAATGCGCGCCGATCATGTAGTTTTGTAAAGCAAGGCTATTTCCAGGTCCCATGACCATCGATAACCGCTGCCGGGAACAGCAAAAAGTTGCCGACAGGATGTTCATGGATTTCAAATACACCAAGCCAGGCTCCACAGAGCAACTTCAGGCTCTGAAAACCCTCAGTTTTTTACTGGGGATGTGGGGTGATTTTCTTGGCCATGAGGTGAAACGCATGGATGCAGCAGCGTCGCTTACTTCCGCCTGATCCAGGCCAAAACTTGAAAAACTGAGAGAGGATAACGGTCGTCACGACGGCTCATCATCGGTATCCCTGCATGGCTCTTGATCAACTGAAATCTTTTCTACTCAAGATGCAAAACGACGCTGCACTGAGGCAAACCGTGCTTGCGGCGTCAACAGCCGACGATGTTGCCAAAATTGCCAGCACAATCGGTTTTGAATTTTCAGGGGATGAATTACTTCGTTTTTCGGGCAAAAAAGTTGGTCGAGTCACCGTCTCCAAACAAGAAACCCCTGGGGAATACAACTGACTCCGCCAGGAAATGCGGATTAAACCTTTTGTTAGGGAAACCAAATATTTGAATTGGCTATGCCGGGGGTGTCCTGTCCGGAGTCGTTATGTCGATGAAGCAATTGGTGTCATTTATGTCTCGAGCTCAAAGCAACGACTCCATCCGTTCAGAAATTCAGCATTGCGGTGATGACAACACCTGTGTTCTAAAAGTTGCCGCGAAACATGGCCACAAATTCTCTTCTGCAAGTTTGTCCCGCTGGCAACGAGATCATCACTAGGTGAGTAATCATTCAATGCCCCTAGGGGGTTGAGTCCGATCCGCCAGCCGCCCGTCGCCGAATCACGTCTGCCAACAGTTCAAGCTTGGCATTTTCGGATTCGGTGGCGCGGTTGGCCATCCAGGCACTGGCTGCCTTTTGTTGAGCCACTTGCTGAACCAAAGCCAAGGCCATCTCACGTAACTGCTCAAGATCTCGGCAGTCGTTGATGAGCCTCGTGAGCTTTTCCGACTCAAAGGTCTGCTCAAGCGGTCGTTCGACGGGGTCAATACCCATATCAATCCTTTGCGTTGCTCGAGGCTAAGGAGCGATCCAGGGCATCGGCGTCAGCCCACAACCACACACGTGGGTGATTCAACAACCAGCTAGCAGGCAACCCCGGCTGAGGTGTCGGCAACGTCAACAGCTGTTCAAGGATGTCAGCTTTGGTGGCTCCAGTCACCACAAGGTGAATTTCATCCGCTGCCAAAATTTCACGGAGGCCAAGGGTGATCGCCTGGGAGGGCACCGCTCTCGGATCTCCTCCGAACAATTCGGCATTTTGTTGCAGGGTGGCGTCGGAAAGAGCCACCACATGGCATGACTGGTCAGCCCGGCTGGGGGGCTCATTGAAGCCCACATGCCCGTTGTTGCCCAATCCCAACAGCTGAATCCCCACACCACCGCACGCCTCCAACTCGGCGGCATACAACTGCGCGGCCACGTCACCATCAACGGCACTCCCATCAGGAAGATGCAACGTTTCAGGCCGCAACTGGAGAGGCTGCCCGAGATGACGAGTCATATAAGTGCTGTAACTGCATGGATCCCCCGCCTGCAAACCCAAATACTCGTCCAAATTGAAGCTGGACCATCGTCGACGCAACTCATCTAGATCTTGCTCAGACCAGAGCGTCAGCCGCTGGACGAGTGCGGCATACAACGGCTCCATGGTTCGGCCGGTCGCCAAACCCAATGGCCTTCTCTGCGCTATCGGGAGCAAAAGCCATTGACGCAAGTGGCCTTCAAGGAAGGCTGCCAAGCGATCAGAAAGATCCGCAGCGCTGGCGTATCGCTTCAGCTGGCGGGGAAACCGCAACACGAGGTTGTCCGATGTTCAACCCCACCAGCCTGACGCTGGACGGGGTTGCCATGCCAAGGACGGGTCGTAGTGCGATTGGAACGGAAGCACCGCGGCACCTCTGTAGTAGTGACGAAGGATGCTTCGGAAGTCAGCCCCCTGCTCCGCCAGTCCATGGGCCCCCCATTGGCTCATGCCAACACCGTGGCCGTACCCCTGACCACGCACTAAAAGTTGCATACCACCCGCCGATGCGGCACCACGGCCACCGGAACGCATCGATCGAGATCGGACAGATTGCGAATGCAGCGCACGGGCCAACAGCGGCGGCGGCGGTGCCAATAACGACGGCGATTGGGGGAGTCTGGAGGGTCCTGATCCTGTCGCGACTGATGCCGTGATCCGATCAATCCTGGATCCAGATCGGGCAGCTGGAGCCGTGCGACGGGCCAAAACCGTGGGAGATAACGACGAGGGCGGGGCTTCGGACGAAACCATCTCAAACGTCACCAGGGTGCTCTTGAGACCCAAGCGCTTGCGCAGCTCCCTTCCCGTGAGAACCAGGGATCCGCGGGGCCCCTCCAGCCTTGCCTGACGCACGCGCCCACTGGCACTTCGACTCATGACATCCACCCGACTGACTCCACCGGTTTCCGGGAGGCGTTGACGCAAACCAGACGAACCAAAGCGTTCCTGCCACCGATGGACGGGGCTGTGTTGGTCATGGTCTGGAACGCTCACGAGATAGGGCAGCTGCCGGCTCCACACCATCCCGCTGGCTTCGGTCACCCCTCCGGAACTGCTGTGAAACACCGCGTTGATCAATTTGCCGCGATGGACAAGCACCAACGAACGGGTATCGGCGACGGCCTGGCGAGTGCTGGCAGTTTCAGCCTCAACACCGCGGTACACCTGACTAGCCACAGTGGCCTTCACATCCCAACCACCGCCACGACTGCGCTGGCGCAGGGCATAGGTACGGGCAGCGACGGCCTGGGCCCTAAGGGCGGCCAGGGGCCAATGGTGGGGCATTTCACTACCCACAACGCTCGTGAGATATGTCTCGATGCCGAGCGCGTTCACAACCCGGATACGCCCACCACGACAACTGATCTGAAATTCGCCCCGATAACGACGGGGGCCAAGCCAGATTCCGCGTGGATCGTCATTGTGCACCGTTAGAACTGTGCCCTGAGACAAACGGCGGCGTTCGCCATCCAAAACAGCCACAACGCTTCCCCCGGCCTGGTCCAACTGCAGCCGTCGCACCCTTCTCACGCCAACGCCCAAGCCACGCACCTGCATCCACTGGTCTCGGTCCGACCGCAGCAACAGAGTTGGACCTTCATGCAGGAGTACCCGCATTTGAGGCTCCCGTTCCATCGGCATCACGTGCGGCGCGGAGCCCAAAAGCGAGGCCGCCGCTAATCCCATCAGAACAACTGAAGCGATCCGCACCGTGCGCAACCAAAGGCCTCCCAGTGTGCCGCCTCCGGCCATGTCCAGCCAGATGTCAGCATGAGCAACAGAGGATCGACGACCTTGCAGGTCACCTTTCTGGGGACAAGTTCCGGCGTTCCCACCCGGGCCCGCAACGTATCGGCTGTAGCGCTGCGGCTGCCACAGCGATCAGAGATGTGGTTATTTGACTGCGGCGAAGGAACTCAACACCAGTTTCTGCGGAGCGAACTGCGGCTCTCCCAGCTCAGACGAGTGTTTGTCACTCACATGCATGGAGATCACGTGTTCGGTCTGCCTGGACTGTTGGCCAGCCTTGGCCTTGCAGGAAACAGCAGCGAAGGGGTCGACCTCTACGGCCCTGACCCCCTTGAGAGCTATCTCAACGGTGTTCTCCGCACCAGCTCAACCCGCATCGGATATCCCCTAAAAGTGCACCGCGTCCACGAATGCGCTGAAAGCGGAACGCTGGTTTATGAAGACGACGATCTCATGGTGCGCTGTACACCACTCATCCATCGCGTTCCGGCCTACGCCTATCGGGTGGACCAAAAACCCTTGGCCGGTCGATTTGACATTGCCAAGGCCAAAAATCTGCAGATTCCGCCAGGTCCGATCTACGCCCAACTCAAGCGTGGAGACACCGTCACCCTTGATGACGGGCGCGTCATCGATGGAACAACCCTTTGCGGACCAGAAAGGCCTGGCGTGAGCGTTGTGTATTGCACCGACACCGTGTTTTGCGAAGCAGCAGTCGAGCTGGCCCAAGGCGCCGACTTACTGATCCATGAATCGACCTTTGCTCACCAAGAATCAGAGATGGCCTACCAAAAACAACATTCCACCAGCACGATGGCGGCCCAAACCGCGGCGGAAGCCAACGTTGGGCAACTTGTACTCACTCACCTCAGCCCCCGCTACGCACCAGGCAACGCCGTCACGCCAGGGGACCTCTTAAGGGAAGCCCAATCAATCTTCCCAAACACCTGTCTGGCAAAGGATTTCCTAACTTTGGAGGTAAAACCACGCTGCAACAGTTTGTGATCCGGCCTCAGGGAGCCTCGGCCCCGTGATACAAGGGCTGGGTGCGGTGAATCCGTCAGTCCCCGGCAACCTTCATGGTCTCTGTTTTCTCCTCTTTGCGACGGTCCCTGAAAGGACTCCTCGTTCTTGTACCGGTGTTGATCGGCTTGGCATTCATATCCCCTGCGCAAGCGGTGCAGTGGGATGCCGAAACCCTCACGGTTCCAGTGAATCCCGATGGGGCAGAGGTGACCTTCACAGACCGCGAGATCAATGCAGGACGAAAGGTGTTCAACACCAGCTGCGGCACCTGTCACGCCGGCGGGATCACCAAAACCAACCAAAACGTTGGTCTCGACGCAGAGACCTTGGCTTTGGCTACGCCAGCGCGCGACAACGTCGATGCACTGGTGGATTACATGAAAGACCCCACCTCGTATGACGGTGAATACAGCATTTCCGATGTGCACCCCAGCATGCGCAGTGCTGAGTTGTATCCAGCCATGCGTGACCTCGATGACGAAGATCTACGCCTAATGGCCGGTTACATTCTTGTATCTCCCAAAGTGCAAGGCACCGCGTGGGGTGGCGGAAAAATTTACTTCTAAAAAATAATCAATCATTTGAGTCATTCAAAACGATTGATCCCATACAAAAACCGGCCACGAAGCCGGTTTTTTTGTGTCATTGATTCATCAAAACAACATTCATAATCAGTTCATCAAAGAACAACTGACAGACCCGAGCATCGCCATGATTGGAAGCACATCAAGCCCCCTCCCAACAGGAATCAAAACCTTCCCCTGAGCCCAAGGCATAGGCGATGCTTAAAGCAATCTTCACATCAACCAATACAACCCATCGAACAAAAA
>JBDQPG010000001.1:0-108678 GCA_040260695.1 Synechococcus sp. SFB_27S_18OctNov_coas_78
ATGGTTTCCTCTGAATTTGTTTTTGAGAACGCACTGACCGTGGCGATTGGAGAATTTAAATCTGCGTCCACAGCCATCTTTTGCTTCTGAAGGAGCAGCCAAAGCGAGGGAGGAAGCGGCGGCGATCAGGGCGATGGAGGCAACGGTGAGAGCGGATTTGAAGGTCATGGTCTCAAGGAGTGAAGAGTGTGTGTTGGGGTGTTGTTTCCCCCGATGAACACACCATCTCCGGAATCAATGGCAGGGGTGATGAGCTGAGACAAGCTGAGCTGTGAGCTTGGTCACAGGGTTGAAGAAGCCAGTGATTGCAAGACCTTTCCCATCGCCAATCAAAAACCTTTCTTGCGATTGGGGGACGATCCATGGTTTGTCGCCAGATCAACAGTGCCAACAACCAACGGCCCCTGATGGATTCAAGCCATCGAACAATTGCCTTCCAGGCCATGACGAGTTGCTTAGCAGCAACCGTCGTTCTTTTACATCGTGAAGGATTGGTCTAACAGATTAACTTTTCAGGTAATGAAAATCATATTTAGGATGTCAAGAATTTAGCCAGACTACATAATTGTGAGCATCCTTGCTGTTTTAAGTATTTGTATGCAATTAATTATAAAGTTCCTGGGTGTCGCTCAATTCTGATTGTCTAAAGCCTTTGCTTGAGTTAGGTGTTGCGATTGCTTTTTGCCAGGTTTATGTCGGCATTTGATTTAAACATATGAGTTTCGAGGATGAGCTTTTATCCCTAAGTCTTATGGTCCACTCTGCTACATACTTTTGATGGAGGTTGATCACTAGCCTAGGCCTTTTGAAGTTTTATTTTGCCTCTGCATAGGCTCTAGATCGCATCTTTGCAGTCTAATAGATATTGTAGAGTCCTATGGATGCCCTCTTCGATAATGTCTCAACAGCTTCTTCCATTCCTCATCGTTGGGTTAGTCATTTATATTGCTTTCTTCTGGAAAAAATAGTACCCAGCAGTGCGCTCACTGTTGAGCTTCAATTTCTTTCCAAAGTCTAGACTTTTGAACCAATGGTCTGCCTCCACAGTACTTGCCGACATAGGTCTGCCAATCCCACATCAAAAAAGTCACATCTCTCTGTAGCTGTTTATTGTCCCTTGTTTTGTATATTTCCAGATTCATGAAGTGTGCAAGATTGGTTGCGTGCGTGCAGGCTCCTTTGATATTTCCTTTCTTGTATTGAGTTTGTGCTGCATTCATTATTGATTTCCAGCTCTTGATTGGCACCTCCTTGGCTTCACTTATTCCTGGCAAGAATACAGTTATGCCAACGGCAGAGGCTGCAGCAATCGTCTTGACAATTTTCATTGATGTATTTAAAGATTGTTAATCTAGCAGTGCTAATGAAAATGGCATGAGTTAGGCAATTCTTGCATCGATATGCCCTTGCACGGTTAACCCTGATTTGGGCTCCCTTCTTAGCGATTCAACTCAGCGCTGTCTTATCGGCGTTTGCATTTTTTACTGAAAGCTTGCAATTCGATGCGAAGTTAGCTGGCTCGCAGTGGCAGTGGCAGTGGCAGTGGCAGTGCGCACATGTTGAATGGCTGGAGCTCGGCCGATTTGATTGGATGGTCACACCAAAAATGCAGACGCAGAATGCCACAAATTCGTTTATCTGAGATGCAATATGAGTCAGGATTGAAGCTAACTGATCATGTTCATGATCAAGCATATCTACTTCAGTTCAACAAGACAGCACGAGAGCTGATCGCGGCTTCATTGACAAGTGAACTGCTCAAAAACTACTGAACTGCGTTTGACGATTTGTTTTGTCAGCCATCAGTATTTTTCTATCTAAAATATAATGAATTATTGGTAATCTTGTGTCTGACAAGGCTCCCAATCCAGTCCAAGAAGCCATCGCTGAACGTGATTGATGGGGCAATGCCGCGGTCTTTGCTTGGGAAAAGCTTGGCGGCATCCGGTTCAAAGTTATCCAGGCTGACCACTTGGCAGGGCTAAAGCCAGGAGTGTGTGATAGTACATCAGTACTTCATGGCGTGGTTTTGTCGGTTGATCATTCAGCGCCCGTTCCGATCAAAGAGGGCGAAGCCCTGTTCCTTTCTGTCAAAGCAGGCATGACGGTGATCGTGAGGCACCTGCCAGGTTTCGGCTTCCCCGAGCAGTCCAAAAGCTGGTGGATGGCCGATGTGATCTTTGTGGAGGGGGGTGCCAGGAATCCCAAGGTGCCCACCCTGTTTCAGGTGGCTGATGTTGATTCAGGAGTGGTCTGCTGGATCAACGCCGACCTTGTGACTCACATCGTTCCGAGGGTTTGAATACGTCGCAAGCTTCGGTTTGAGCCAAAGCAGGATCAGCCGAGCAAAGGCGCTCCATCAGTGCTCGATGGTCGTGTTCAGCCAATGAGCCGTCGGCAGACCACTTCAAGCAAGTTCGTCCTGTGCACGTTTTCTGGGTATTTGACGGGGCCATGACTGCCTCCTGTCTTGATTCTTCAAATTTCCCACCGGTGATAGTGCATCGATACCCCAATTTGGTGATAGCTGTTCGATACCGGTGCAAGGGCTTGACCAGTACCAAGTACCGAGTGAATGCGTAGAGGCTTTTGCTCAGGGCGCTCAAACCCGACGGATACCAATGCATGACGTCACCCGATGGGAGCCGTAAGGTTTGGGCTACTGGGCTGCAGTGATGACACCCTCGGAGCTCAAAGGCTGTGTCGAGGCGGAGTTGGGAAAAAAGGTCGGGGACATCACGACCGTTAATGGCGACAGGATCAAAGCCACCAGTAGCTGCTTGATTGACTCGGATGACTGCGAAGTTGGCTACGAAGGTCTTGGCACCCTTCGTGGCTCACCAGGCATCACGTTCAAATGGCGCTTCTCCATGAGAGAACGCGAATGGGTCTTTGACAGCACAATCCTCGACTAGCCGCTTAGCCGAATCACCCAATGGGCTAGCGGGCTAGCTCGCCCAGGATGACGGATCAGGCAGCAGCAGCTCGGCTACGCATGGCAGGGACATTGCTCTGCTCGACGAGTGGCTCAAGATCCACTGATTTCAAAATGGATCGTTCGGCCTTCATGCTCAAAGCCGCATGCACTTCTTGCCCTGAGGGCTTCTGGTATGTGAACACATCAAAGCCGGAAGGATTTGATGCGACCGTCACGTGTGAGCCATCACGCAGTAGATATTGAGCCACCGATCTGACAGGGAGAAAAGCCTTTATCTCGCTCTGATCGATTCACCGCAAGAGATGTCAGGAGATCCATTCGCCCGAACCGAGAAGGTTCAGCAGAACAGAACTAGTAGGTGTCATGAGCGATGGACAAGAGATGCAGCAAGCGCATCAATTGCGTGAGGGGCTAAGCGGGTGTCTGGGAAGGCAGTCACTTGTCACTGCCGTTCATGCGAGGGATCTTCAGAACCCTGCTCTCATTCAGCCCTGCATCAGGTCCATGACGACTGGACGTCCAAGTGCCATCAGACGGAGAGAGAGCCAGCGTTTGAAGCTGCCCCGCTGATGCATCACTCTGCCTTTCGCATTCAAGAGCTCAATCCATTTCAGGAATGGCACTTGCATGGTGCTGCGGATGATTTTGAAGATGCTCTCAAGATGGCCGGCAAGATTTGTAATCAGCTAGGGGTCCCAGTCCGAGTGCTCAATCGAGCCGATGAAGTGGTGGCTTTGTTTGAGCCGACCACGAGTTGAAACCAACTGCGATGGCTGAACGCATCGCAGCGGTGAACGGCAGAAGTAGTGGTTAAAAAAAACAGCCTCAAGATGTTTGGTAACCGCTTCATCCCAGCCGCCACTTCTGCGACGTATCGATGCGGAACTCGTGGTGAACATCGAAGAACATGGACGCCGCCGTGGGATCAGCCTTCGCAGGAATCTTTGGCTGGATCCATTTCTAGCGTTGTTTCCCTGGCACCTCGCCATCAAAGCGATGAGCAGACACTGAGTGCGATTGATGAAAGGTTGGGTCATCGCCTTTCAATCCAATGGCAGTTTTTGATCAGACCACGCCCTTCATGTTGTTGGCTCGTCTTCATGTGAAGCCTGGATGCGTTGATGCTTATTTAGAGCTTGCGCAAGCCACCGACGCAGCAGTTCAAGCTTCTGAACCGGGAATGATCCACCACACCTTTGACCAGGATCCGGATGACCCGCGGGCATTTGTTTGGTCAGAGGTTTATGCGAACGACGAAGCGTTCAGCGCGCATGTCTCTAATCCTCCTGTTCAGGAGTACCTGCAGAAACATGCTGAGCTCGGAGATGGCTTCAGCATTGAGGTTTACGGCACGGTGGGCGATGAATGCCGAAAGCTGATGGAGTCCTTTGGGCTGCCTCTCAAAATTTTCGCAACCAAGCTGGGTTACAGCAGGGTCTAATCAAATCAAGTTGTAGGCCGCAAGCACTTTGACTCGGATGCCACCGAGTCGTCTCCAAGTGGACAGTGCATCCTGCTTTGTTTTGTAGGGTAACCAATCGTCTTCTCTGATACGCCTCTCAAAATGAGCAGCGATTCTTTTGGCAACCGCTACATCGCTTTTCGCGTTGACGCGGATCGATGTCCCGTTGATCTGAACATCCATCAGCTCCCTGCCCTTCTCGTCAGTTTGGCAGGCATACAAAAGCGCCCCTAATGGGGCGCTTTGATGGTGGCGGTGCCGTGAATCAACCTCAGCCAGCGACAGCAGAAATGCTGTAGGGCGCTTCAGGGAAGCTGGTGGGCATTGGATCGAGTTTTTTCTTCGGCCAGTGCTTTGGCGCGAATGTACATCTGGCTTGAAGTGGCACCGGCCGCTTCCATGGCTTTGGCAACGACATCCCAGTTGCGGATTTCAGTAGACATTTGAGATTGAATTGAAGATGACAAAACTGTCGCTAAGCCAGTGGCTGCGTGGTGACGGTGAAACCCCCCGCCCCTAAGCCGTACACGCAAATCCAATTGGCTATCGATAAGGCTTTGGTATTCAGTGACCGGTCTTCTTCTTTGGTGGCATGTTCAAGGGCGACCACCTCAGCAAGCAATGGTCAGCACTGGTCTTCCGTGTCACGCACAAAAGACGAGTGCCACGGTGCGCCCATTAAGCCTGCATGGCGAATGACAAAACTTTCGCTGAACCCCTTTGGTGTGATTCACGCTCCCTGTGTGATTCGAACACACGACCGACTGCTTAGAAGGCAGTTGCTCTATCCAGCTGAGCTAAGGGAGCATTTCGCCATTTTGACAGCACCGCTGGAGGGTTATGGATGGATTGTGGCCTTTGGCTTCTAAACTTGATCAATGTGTTGAGGCATTGAATGGCTGCGCGTCGTCTCAGCGACAGCGAGAAGCAGGACCTTGTTGGGCGTTACAAGGCAGGTGAGTCCACAGCAGCATTGGCTGAGTCGTTTGGCTGTAGTTCAAATACGGTGAGCCGTACGGTTAAAGCGCTGTTGCCGCCTGAGGCTTATGCCGCGCTGAAAGCCAGCCGACAGAAAGGCGGCACTGTTGCAGCTTCGCCTCCATCGTTGCTCGAGCTCCCTCCCGTGGTGGCTGCTCCCTCTGTGGAGAGCCCAGTGGATCCAGAACCAACCCTGGATTCTCCATCAGTCGAGATCAACACCCCAGATTCTTCAAAGGGAGAGTCGTCTCCAGGCGATCTCGCCAGCCCTCGTCTTGATGATGCTGCTTTCGCTGATGATTCGGTCGATCAGGATTGTGAGCTTCCCCCGGTTGAGGTTTTTACGGAGTTAGTCCCGCTGATCGGAGTTGCTGGCCTGAGTGGCTCTGCGCCCATCGAAGCGCAGCCCCTCAGCTCAGGGATTCTTCCCGATAGCGTTTATATGCTGGTGGATAAGGTGGTTGAGCTTGATGCACGTCCCTTAAAAGATTTTCCTGATCTGGGGCCATTGGACAGCACTGATCAGGACCGTCAGGGTCTTTTTCTGTTTACGAATCCTCGAGCGGCTAAACGTCAATGTGGACGGAGCCAGCGCGTGATCAAAGTGCCTGATACCAAGGTTTTTGAGCGTACGAGTTCTTATTTATTGAAACGTGGAATCACACGGCTTGTGATGGAGGGTACGGTTGTTGCCCTTGATGGATAGATCGTTAAGGCTCAAGGTTCGACTCTTGTGGAGCCGGGATTAATACAGCAGCGGCGCTTCCTCCGCTGAGCACGCCCAAAACAACAGACATCCCAACGAGAAATCCGGCTGGGAGTGGTACAGAACGAAGCGGTCCGATCTTGAGCTGGTGACGTTCTTGCAAATTCTGAGCGCCTAGACAGAGGAGGAGCATCAGGAGGGCGCTACCGCCAAAACTCCAAAGCAGTAGTCGTAAACGAAGCAGCAAAGATCCAATTGATTTTTTCTAGTCTGACGTGTCTTGGTGCAGCAAGGCATAGAGCCGGCGCCTTGAGAGCCCTGTTTGCGCTGCAAGTTGTCGTGCAGCATCGCTCGCACTCGCTCCTTGTCTAACAAGTTCTTCCAGCTGCTGGATGAGCTCGGCATCCGTTAGGGCTTGTGGAGGGGTGATCGGTGCGCCTCCAATCACCACGGTGAATTCGCCCTGGGGGCGTGTTTGTTGAAAATGAGTTAGTGCTGCTTGCACCGTTGGACCCACCTGTTCTTCATGGCGTTTGGTGAGTTCGCGTGCCACCTGGATGGAACGATCGGGCCCACAGTGATTCAACAGCTCGGATAACAAAGTGATTAATCGATGGGGTGCTTCGTAGAGCACAGTCGTTCGTGTTTCGTTGGCAAGTTGTTCGAGACGCTGTCGGCGTTCCTTTCCTTTCGTGGGAAGAAATCCCTCAAAACAAAAGCGTCCACTGGGAAGTCCGCTGCTCACCAACGCCGTGGTTGCAGCACAAGGACCAGGAATGCATAGGACGGGATGACCTGCTTGGCGGGCCGCCGCTGCCAACTCCTCGCCGGGGTCACTGATGCCGGGTAATCCTGCATCGCTGATCACTGCAAGACTTTGCCCCTCTGCCAAAAGCTCCAGAAGTTGGGGCAAGCGAGTGCGGGTGTTGTGCTGGTGAAAGGAGAGTTTGCGACCGCGGGCTTGGAGATTGCTGAGCAACTGTCCGCTATGGCGTGTGTCTTCACACGCGATGACATCGACGGACATCAATAGATGACTGGCCCGTGGGGAGAGATCTCCCATATGGCCGATCGGAGTGCCCACGAGATACAGGCTTCCGGCGGCTGGTTCGTCCCGCTGCATCACAATGGCCAGCGCGCCTCCTAATCATGATGTCCAACTCCGCCATTCTCCCTGCTGGTGTCAGCCAGGAAGCATTGTTAATTGAGTTGCGACGGCTGAGCTGGGGGGCCGCCGATATCCTTCGCGCCTATGCCCGTGGGGAACAGCCTCCCCATGGTTTCCCGAAGGCCTTGAGCGTCGACAACGGGGGAGAAGGACCTGTTTCAGCGGCTGATCTGGCCGTCAACCAATGGCTACTGGACGGGCTATCGGGGGCCTTCCCTGATGTGGGCTGGACGCTCCTCAGTGAGGAGACGGCTAAGGAGCAGCTCACCGAAGGTGAGCCGCTTGCGGCCGAGTGGTTATGGATCCTTGATCCCCTTGATGGCACGAAGGATTTTCTTCAAGGGACGGGCGAGTACGCGGTGCATCTCGCCTTGGTTCAAGGAAACCGGCCCGTGTTGGGCGTTGTGCTGTTGCCCGAAGCGGATGAGTTGTGGATTGGACTGGTGGGTGATGGCGCTTGGTGTGAAGACCGTGATGGAACGCGTTCACCCGTGCGCTTTAGCGAGCGTCAGGAGTTGTCCGATTTGCTGTTGGTGGCAAGCCGGAGTCATCGCGATGACCGGCTTGAGACATTGATCGGTGAACTTCAACTCGGTGGGTCGAAGGCTGTTGGCAGTGTCGGCTGCAAGGTGGCCACGATCCTCCGCGGAGAAACCGATCTCTATATTTCCCTCTCAGGCCGTAGTGCTCCAAAGGATTGGGATATGGCGGCACCGGAGGCTGTTTTGTTGGCGGCTGGTGGACGATTTACCCACGCTGATCTCCGCGACCTCACCTACAACACGGGTGATGTTCGTCAGGCTGGCTGTTTGATTGCCAGCCATGGAAAAGCCCACGCCGCGCTCGGAGAGCGTGCGACGCGGGCGATGGCCGAGATCGATCCCGGCTTTCAGGTGTGATCAGCTAAGGGGCGCAACTGGGGTGGGCTGTGGTTCCACCTCGGTTGATTCGCCGCTTTGAGGAACGCCACGCAGGGTGAGGTTGATCCGACCGCGGTTGTCGATTTCGCGCACGCGCACGGTGACTTCATCACCAACTTTCACGACATCTTCCACCTTTTCAACCCGAGCTTCGGAGAGCTGAGAAATATGGATCATTCCTTCCTTGCCAGGAAGGATCTCCACAAAGGCACCAATGGGAATAATGCGTGTGATCGAGCCCGAGAACATTTCGCCCTCATTCACCTTGCGGGTGAGGCCTTCAATGATCTTTTGAGCTTCCTCAGCCGCCGCACCATCGTGGGACGCAATGGTGACGATTCCACTGTCTTCGATATCGATCTTGGTGTTGGTGCGTTCGGTAATGCCTTTGATGGTGCGACCACCAGGACCGATCACCGTTCCAATCAATTCCGGATCGATGCGGAAGCTGAGGAGGCGAGGTGCATGGGGCGACAGAGTCTCACGGGGTTTGTCGATGGCCTCGAGCATTTTTTCGAGGATGTGAAGGCGAGCCGGACGGGCTTGATTCACGGCATCGGCCACGACCTTCACCGGTAAACCAGTGATTTTCATGTCCATCTGGAGGGCTGTAATGCCTTTTTCACTACCAGCCACCTTGAAATCCATATCACCAAGGAAGTCCTCAATGCCTTGAATATCGGTGAGGATTTTGATGTCCTTGCCCTCTTTGATCAGGCCCATGGCGGCACCACTGACAGGGGCCTTCAAGGGAACACCGGCGTCCATCAGGGAGAGCGTGCTTCCGCAAACGGAACCCATGGAGGTGGAGCCGTTTGAGCTCAGGACTTCGCTCACCACCCGCACGACGTAGGGGAAGGTGTCTTTCTCAGGCAAGACCGGAAGGATGGCTCGCTCGGCTAACGCACCATGGCCGATTTCGCGACGGCCAGGGGATCGCATTGGACGGGTTTCGCCAACGGAGTATGGGGGGAAGTTGTAGTGATGCAGGTACAGCTTCTCGGTGTTGGGATGGAGGTCATCCATCTCTTGGGCATCACTTGGGGTTCCCAAGGTTGCGGTGGAGAGAACCTGCGTTAACCCACGTTGGAAGAGGCCTGAGCCATGGACGCGACGAGGAAGAACACCTGCCATGGCGCTGATTTGACGGACTTCATCCAAGCCGCGTCCATCGACGCGCTTGCCATCCTTCAAGATCTGCTGACGCATCAGTTTCTTGGTCAGAGCCTTAAAGCTGTTGCCCAGCAATTTCGAACTGCTGGAGACGGCCTGACGGACAGCGTCGTCTTCCTTGAGGGCCGCGATGGCTTCTGCTGCACCTGCTTTGACGGCTTCAAGACCGTTATCGCGTTCTTCTTTGCTTTGCTCAAATTTGCTGAGCACAGCGCTGATCGCTTTTGTGCACTGCTTTTCAAGGTAAGCAGGAACGGTGTTGTCTTCTTTGGGAGCTTCCGGCTTGACCTGCTTGATGCCGAGGTCCTTCAGCAGCGTTTCCTGGGCTTTGATCAGCTCCTGAATCGCCTCGTAGCCGAAATCAATCGCTTCGATGACGTCTTGTTCGGGGAGTTGGTTGGCGCCTGCCTCAACCATCACCACACCATCAGCGGTGCCAGCAACAACGAGGTCTAGATCTCCGCGCTCAATTTCCCGGTAGCTGGGGTTCAGAACGAAGTCGTCCCCAAGGAGGCCGACACGCACGGCAGCCATTGGGCCGTTGAAGGGAATCCCAGCCAGAAGTGTTGCGATGGATGCGCCTGTTACCGCCAGCACATCGGCTGGAACGCGTTCATCCAGCGATAGGCATGTGGCAACCACCTGCAAGTCGTCGCGCATCCAACTGGGGAAAAGCGGCCGCATGGGCCTGTCAATCAGGCGACAGGTGAGCGTTGCCCGTTCGGGTGGACGGGCTTCCCGACGCATGTAGCTTCCGGGGATCCGTCCGGCGGCATACAGGCGTTCTTCGTAATCACAGATCAGAGGAAGGAAATCGATTCCGTCACGTCCACTTGATCGAGTCGCTGTGACGAGCACGGCTGTATCGCCGCATTCGACCAAAACGGAACCACCCGCTTGGGGGGCAAAACGCCCGGTGGTCAGTCTTATCTCGCGTCCGTCAAACGAGATCGACTGTGTTTTTCCTTGCACGACGGCTTATGTCCTTTTGTCAATGGTTATTTTGACATTTCATGGTTTGTATCGACAAGAAAGGGGAGGCTTTCGCCTCCCCTTTCTTGTCGATGGATCTTTAAGGACGAAGCGACTTACCAGCTGGACTTCACGACGCCAGGAAGTTCTCCCTTGTGGGCCCGTTCACGCAGTTGGTTACGGCACAGACCGAAGTCGCGATAAACACCACGGGGTTTGCCTGTTGCCCAGCAGCGATTGCGAATACGCGTTGGTGCACTGTTGCGTGGCAGAGCCTGAATCTTGCGGTGAATTTCAAGACGAGACATCGGATCTGCCGCTGCATTGAACGCCGCCATCAGTGCCGCGCGCTTGGCTGCATAGCGCTCAGCCATCTTTTTGCGCTTGACGTCGCGGGCAATCATTGACTTTTTGGCCATGCAGCTGAGGGCAGCGTTTCATCAGATCGTGAAGTCTACAGTCCGAGCCCGATGGAGGATCAACGCCCCATGAGTTGCTGGACGAAGGACAACTGACTGGTGTCCCGAACGACCAGCACAAGTGTCAAACCCACAAGGAGCAGGAAACCGGATTGGGCGAACGCCAGCTGGAGGCGTTCAGGTACGGGTTTTCCCAGTAATCCTTCAATCAAAAGAAACGCCATTTGGCCACCATCCAGCAGCGGCAACGGCAATGAGTTGAGGACAGCCAAGTTGATCGAAATCAAGGCCATGAACAACACCAAACCACTGCCTCCTTGCCGACTGAGCTGTGCACCCATTTCGACGATTTTGACCGGCCCGCTGACTTGTCCTGCTGTGGCCTTGAAGTTGGTAATCAGTCCGGCGTAGCCACTCACGGTTTGTCCGACGAGGCGGACGAACTGGCCGCCGGTGTGTTGCACCAGTTCGCCCAAGCCTTTGACGGGTCGGCTGGCCCCACTGAGATTCGCTTGGAGCTGGGCACCGATTCTTCCTTGGCCATCGAAATTCGATGGTTTGAGCTCAATCTGCTCGCGTTGGCTCTGGCGGACCCGCTCGACGGAGAGGGTTGTGCTGGGAGCTGCTTTCACCAACTTCACCATCGCCTCAACGCCGGCTTGTCCGGAGCCCAATGTTTTGGCGTTGATCGAGAGAATCTGATCCCCGGGTCTTAAGTCAGCTTGAGCAGCTGCACCATCCGGCTGCACGTTCACGACCAAGACGCCCGGATCTGGATCGGCGGGAAGTCCCACAATCGCTGCTTGTCCGAGCAAAACCACCAAAGCCAGAGCCAAATTGGCGAGAACGCCAGCTGCGATCACCAGAGCGCGCTGCGGAATCGGACGATTGCGCAGCAAGTCGGGATCATCTAGGGGGATGCTGCTGTCTTCATCGTCATCGGGGAAGGCAACAAAACCACCGAGGGGCAGGAGCCTTAGGGCGTAGGTGACCCCTTTCCGTTGACGTTTAACCAGTGCAGGTCCGAAGCCAATTGAGAAGCCACTGACGCGGATGCCTTGAAGGGTGGCAGCAAGAAAATGACCTGCTTCATGCACAACAATCAAGAGAGCAAGCACCAAGAGGGCTGCAAATACGTTCATCCAGCCGATTGCTGCTCAGTCCGAGCATTCTGGCTGGAGCCGCTCAAAGCCGACGTACGGCACCAACGCTTTGGGCAGAAGAATGCTTCCGTCTGGTTGTTGTCCCGTCTCCAAGAGGGCAGCCATCGTGCGCCCCACGGCCAGACCAGAGCCATTCAGGGTGTGAACGAGTTTGGTTTGTTTGCCGTCCTTGGTTCTGATCGCGGATCGGCGGGCTTGAAAATCGCCGCAAACGCTGCAGCTGGAGATTTCTCGGAATGCGCCTGCGCCTGGTAGCCATACCTCGAGGTCATAGGTGCGCTGGGCCGAAAATCCCAAATCTCCTGTGCATAGGTCCAAAACGCGGTAAGGCAACTCGAGGGCCTGCAACACCGCTTCGGCATCGGCCGTGATCTGCTGGTGTGCGTCGTTGGATTGGTCGGGATGCACGAACCAATACAACTCAACTTTGTTGAATTGGTGCAGTCGGATCAGGCCACGGGTATCCCGTCCATAGCTGCCCGCTTCTCGCCGAAAACAGGGGCTGTAGGCCGAATAGCGCAGGGGTAGTTGATCGACTGGAATGATTTCGTCGCGATGCAGCGACGTCACAGGGACTTCAGCCGTCGGGGTCAGCCAAAGGTCATCCTCTGCGCAACGGAAGCTTTCTTCGGCAAATTTCGGCAACTGGCCTGAGCCGGTGAGGCTGGCGGTGTTCACTAAAACCGGTGGCATCACCTCCCGGTATCCCTTGCTGGTGTGCAGATCGAGCATGAAATTGATGAGAGCTCGCTCTAAGCGGGCTCCCTGTCCCATCAAGGTCACAAAACGGCTCTGGGCAATACGAACGGACCGCTCGGTGTCGAACAGGTTCAACCGTTGCGCGATTTGCCAGTGCTCCTCTAATCCGTCTTCAAGACGAGGCGTCCCCCAGCGACGCACCTCAACGTTGTCGTTTTCATCCTTTCCATCTGGACAGAGGGGAGACGGGAGATTCGGAAGACTGAGCAGTTGCTCGCGCAATTGGCTGGAGAGTGCTTTCTCTTCCTCTTCAAACACAGCCACCTTTTGTTTGATGGCATTGCCTTGTTGGCGAAGAGCGGCGACCTCGTCTCCCTTGGGATCTGCTCCCCCCTTGATTTTTAAGCCCACCTCTTTGCCGATGCGATTTCCATCGGCTTGGAGAGTGCTGCGCTCCTCTTCTAACCCTCGTTGCTGCTTTGCAATCAGCTGAAGGCCAGTGAGATCAAAGGATTTACCCCGACGCTTCAGTTGTTGAGCGATGACTTCGGGGTTGTCACGCACAAGGCGCTGGTCGATCACGGTTCCTGGAACAGCAGCGCCGGCAGCCTATGGCAGCCCGTTCAAAGCACCTGGCCAACCATGACGGCAGCTACGGCTGAAAACACCGTAATGCCTAGAGCTGTGAGGGGATTTTGGCCTTGGGCAACAGCCACCGTGGTGATCACGCCGGCGCCAAGGCAAGCCACGCAAAGCTGCATGACGATGTCGTTTGGACGCTCCATGGAGTAACTGACGGATGCCCGGACCGTAGGGAGTGCCGTACAGCGATGCTCGCTCCATGAACAGCATCTTTACGCCCCGTCAGGCTTCGTTACGTCCAGCAATAGAAGCCCGTCGTGCGCGACCCCCAGCAGCCCATTCATGGAGGTGCTCGAGTGATTCGCTTGCGGTGCGGGAGAGGGGGATCAATTGGGATGCTGCTCGAATTAAATCCGTCTCGTTGAGTTCACGGTGTTCGGCGAAGGCCAAATGCATGGCTTCAATCACCGTTTGCTCGAGTTCGGCCCCAGAAAATCCTTCACTGCGACTCACCACGGTGTCTAGGGGGAGAGTCAGTCCTGGACGGCGTTGTCGCAAATGAAGTTGAAGGATGCTCTCGCGCTCGTTGGCAGTAGGTAGATCCAATAGAAAGATTTCATCGAATCGCCCCTTGCGTAGCAGTTCTGGTGGCAGCTGATCCACCCCATTCGCCGTGGCAACAACGAAGACAGGAGAGCGTTTTTCGGCCATCCACGTCAGCACATTGGCCAGCACCCGTTGACTCGTACCTCCGTCGCTCCGGCCATCGCCGCCAAAACCCTTTTCAATTTCGTCGATCCACAGCACGCAAGGTGCCATCGCTTCGGCGAGCTGGATCATCTCGCGAGTGCGCGCTTCACTCGCTCCCACCAATCCAGCAAAGAGTCGACCAACGTCGAGACGAAGTAACGGCATCGACCAGCTCCGGGCGATGGCTTTGGCCGTGAGGGACTTTCCCGTTCCCTGGGGACCCACGAGTAGGACGCCCCGGGGAAGAGGGAGCCCAAAGCGTCGAGCTTCCTCTGAGAAGGCGCGATGTCGTTGTTGAAGCCAGCTTTTCAGAGAATCGTGGCCACCAATGGCTTCGGTTCCTGAATCGCTGCGGCAGAACTCCAAGACTTCGCTCCGGGCGATGGCTTGACGTTTTTCCTCAAGAACTTCGGCAAGATCTTCGACACCGATGCTGCCGCGACGAGCCAGGGCACGGGCTGCAACCTGACGAACACGCATTTCACTGAGACCGCTACAGGCCTGGGTGAGTTCATCGAGAACAGCCGAATCGAGGGCACTCCCGCTGTTTAATCCGATGCTGCTGATGAGCTGACGAAGGTCATCGGCATCCGGTAAGGGGAGGTCCAGCAAGGTCAGCGCTTCGTCTAAATCTGCTGGAGGGGTCCACTGGCCAGAGCAGAGAATCAAGCTGTGAGGTGTGCTCCGCAGTGAAGCCTCCAGGTTGCGCAGCATCCTCGCGACGCCAGGGTCATCACAGAATCGATGAAAGTCTTTTGCCAGAAG
Source organism: Synechococcus sp. SFB_27S_18OctNov_coas_78 (assembly GCA_040260695.1). Lineage (GTDB taxonomy): Bacteria > Cyanobacteriota > Cyanobacteriia > PCC-6307 > Cyanobiaceae > Parasynechococcus. The sequence continues at coordinate 14,696 of JBDQPG010000001.1, forward strand.
CAAGGTGGGACGACTGGCATCGAGATTCTGCAACCACTGCAACATGGCCATCGGCTGTCGACTGCCGACGCCCTCTGCATTCAACGTGCCGCTCAGCCCATCGATGAAATTCCAGCTGATCAGCTGAGTTTGTAGGCGTAGAGCGGCCTGGCTCAATAATGTTTCAACCCGAACCTCTTCGCTACTGCGAATCCAGATCAGTGGTGTTCGCGCACGAACAAGAAGATCAAGTTGATTACTCCAGGCCGTACTGCTCATGGGTCATTGAGGAGCCGCAGGGCGTCCCAGCGTGGATCGGTCGGTGGTTCGCTGTTGGCGACAACGTCTCGGTTGAACTTTGGAGCTCCTGGGCAGTGTTCACCGCAGTCGTTCACAACCGGCAATTGCAAATTCAATTGTTCGAAGGCCCATTGCTGGGGATCGAAATCACCGCGGGGGTCAAGGATCTCAACGAGCCCTTCCGGCTCCGAGATGTCCTCTGAGACTTGAAGTTGATCCTCTGTCGGCGGTTGATCACCCAGCCAGATCAACTCAGAGGGGGAGGACGTCAACTGGTGATTGAACTGTCCAAGGCATCGATCACAGCTAAGCGTCACGATTGTGCTGAGCTTGGCTTCAACGGCAAGGACGTTGCCGCGGTGTTCAGCCTGGATTTCACCCCGCACCGGTGTAAGCGACGGAAGAGCATCAAGATGCCCCTCGATGATCCAAATTTTCGGATGGCCAAGGGCCCGGAGCTCTTGAAGAGCAACTGGCTCCAGCTCTGGAATCATTTGCCGCCTTTGGGTTCGAAGGGCAGTCTTGCGTCGCTGGAGCCTCCGGCTGTTGCCGTTGCCGTCACCGTTTGTTGTGAGGCCTGCTGATCAAGAATTTTTTGCAGGTTCTCTGGCAGTGCTTCTTTCGTGAGGATGAAGGTTTGTAGGGCTTGGAAAATATTGGCGATCACCATGTAGAGCAAGACTCCAGCTGGCAGTGGGAAAAACAGGAACATGCCTGTAATCATCACTGGGGTGATTTTGTTGGCTGTGGCTTGTTGAGGATTAGCGGGCATCCCCATGCCGGATAACAACTGGGATAGGAACAGCGTTAGACCAAATCCACCCACCAGGATTGCGATGTCCCAATTGACTGCTCCGTCTGCGTAGAAGCCAACCTGTCCAAGGGCTTTGATGAACAGAAATCCACTGCGCGCTGCTAAGCCAGGAATTTTGGCCTCGACAGTGGCATCACCAGGTGCGATGGCCGTGATGGTGCCGTCTTTGGTGACGCGCACAATGTCATCACCTTTGGTCACCGACCACGCAGGAGAAAATTTCCCGGGATTGTCGAGTTCCGTGAGGACCTCGGAAAAAGCCCGCCCATCCTTGGTGTGCAGATTGACGCTTGCTGAATCGCCGACGCCAATTTTTGTGCCGCGGGGAAGGCTCGCAATCACAGGGACGTGATCGGTTTCACCAATAAAAATTGAGTGACTGGCGCTGTTAAAAGGTTTGGGTTCGACGGCTGCGATTTGATCAGCCGGCAGCACCTTCATGTTCAAGGTGTATGGAACATCAGCGAAAGGTGATCCGCGCAAGGTTGCGAACAGTGCAAAAAGGATCGGCATCTGAACGAGCAGAGGCAAGCAACCCGCTAAGGGGCTACCGAACTCCTTCATGACCTTGCCAAGCTCCTCTTGCTGCTTTTGAGGATTGCTGGCGTAACGGGCTTTGATGTCGGCTTGCCGATTCTGCATAACGGGCTGCGCGATCCGCATCCGTCGTGCACTGCGAATGGACCCAGCACTCAGGGGATAAAGCGCAACACGAATCACCAACGTCAAGGCCACAATGGCCAGGCCGTAGCTGGGAACCAACCCGTAGAAAAAATCTAGGATTGGAATAAGGAGGTTGTCGGAGATGTATCCGATCACGTTTAAAGCCCCGGGGTTGGTGACGTTCTGACGCCAGTGTGCATGAACAGGTGGTTAGACGGCGAAGCCTTCCACCGACTTGTCAGTTGATGTGGATGAACGCTTGTTGATGCGTTCAAGGATGTAGGCCTCGACTTCTCTGAAACGGGGCAAGGAGCGCATCTCAAGCCGAGCACCGTCGTTCAGCACCAGCACCATGTCGCCCCAGGCTCCAAAGCCTCTCGGAACGGTTCGGACTTCGCTGATTTGGGAGTACACGACCTGTGTTTTGTCGTTACCCATCCATCCACCACAGACGGAGATCCGACGACTCGTAATTCGAAAGCGCAGCCAAACAGCTCGCACAATGGCCCCAATTGTGAATGGCAAGCCGATCAACGTGAATCCCAGCAGCACATTCAGGATGAGATCTCCCTTGGCTGGGCCGCCTTCGTAGTGAACGTCTTCCTGGATCGTGGTCATCGTTCCAGACCTGCAATTTTCAAGAGACTGTCGCATTCTTCGAGCAATTGCGCGGGTTCGGCTTCCGCGGCATCCGGTCGGAGGCTGAGCAATAACCATCTCCCCGCTAAATCGGTTCGCTGTTCAAGGCGTTTGCGAAGGTGGCCATGCAGCAAACGCCTTAAACGGTTGCGGCGGACTGCTCGTTTGCTCACCTTGTTGCTGATCACCAAGGCACAGCGACAGGTTGTGTCGGGTTGATCTTGAAGCTCAGATCTCAATAACGTTCGATCACCATCAATTTGGCGAAGCACCATCCAGCGACCATGGTGTCGGCGTTGCGACCGATGTAAGCGGCTGAAGCAACGATGTCCACGCAAGCGCATGGAGGCGGGTAGCACCATCAGCGATTGAGGGGTATGGGACCGTCACAAGAGGTGAATGGACATCCATCACCTCATCAACGCTGAAGAAATGGAAACGGTCAGACGGCTAAACGGGTACGACCACGCTTGCGTCGGGTGCGAATCACCCGACGTCCGGTATGGGACCGCATGCGGACACGGAAGCCAGAAACACGCTTTCTTTTGCGGCTTGTTCCACCGAGAGTGCGCTTTGTCATATGGGTTGTTTGGCGTCCGGCCGGTCTGAACGAACGATTTTATCAGTCAGTCCATGTCAATCAGCCAACTACCGACGTACCCAGACATCGGTACATCGCCAGGGGCTTGAATCAGCGCATTGAGCTGATACATCCGCTTTCCCTTGGGGTTAAACAATTTGATGCGTAGCGAATAGTCCCCTTCCATCGACACGGGCTGGTCGGGGAAAACCTCGATGGCCGTTTGGTCGTCGTTCACCTCAATGGTCGCTGGGATTTCTTCGATGCATTTTGAGCGGCTCATCATGCTCCCCCTCGATGTACGGCAGAGGGACATGCGTTCTGGTTTGAGTTTGGCGTCAAAAAAGTCCGGCACCGTCACGGTCAACTTGAGAATGGCCGTTTTGCGATCTTTTTCGCGCAGGGTCAAATACCAGTCAGCCCGATCGTTGGGCACTGACGAGGTTTGGTAGTAATACAGCTTTCGGTAGTTACGGTCGGTATCCCATCGAAACTCCATGAGTCCCGACGTGCCTTGCGCGATGGATGGGGTCGGTGCGGTGCTACTCAGGCATGCTCCAACAAGCAGTGCACTCGCGGTCGCTGCGCATGGCATGAGGCGTTGCAGAAGCGAACGGGGCATGAGGTAACGATCGACAATGACCTAATTCTCCTGAGTCCAGCGTCAAGGAGATGCCCCTGGGGGTCGGCGGCTCATCTGTCAGTTGTGACGAGATCTGTCCGGGCGTAGGCGTTGCGCCTCCCCCCGATAGGGGTGGATGGGCTCTCGGTTGGGAGGCATCCAGGCATGAGCAAGCACTCGGATACAGCGTTCGAGATCTCCTTGAACGGCCATTTGCTGGCAGTCCAAAAGGGCCACACCATCCCAGCCAGGGCGTTGCCGTGCCATGGCTGCGGGAAAACAAGCATTGAGATCTGCCGTAACGGAAAAAGTCACCGAAACGATGTGCTGTGGTGATAAGTCGTTCTCTTCAACAAGTGCATCAATGAGGTCTCGTACGGCGACCTGGATGGCTTGGGTGGTATTGGCAGCACATGTGGTCGCTGCCCGCAGGCCCACCAATCTCAGTGTGGGGTCGCTCATGGGCGATAAAGCCAGAGCACTTGACCGCTACCCATTAGTTCGATCGAGAGCCATTGCTGCAGTTGGTTGAACAGCTTGGAACCGGGAAGCAAGCTGCTCACTTTGCGGCGCGGTTTGCCAAGGGTGATCGGTCGAATGTCGTCTTGATCAAGCTCTGCAAGCTGTGCGGCCAAACGAAGCGCATGGTCTTCGTCTCCCAACTCGTCCACAAGGCCAAGGGTTAGGGCCTGCTCCCCACTAAAGACTCGGCCATCTGCAAAGGTTTTCACCGTCTCCTCGGTGAGGTTTCGCCCCTTTGCCACAACACCGACAAATTGGCCGTAGCTGCTGTCGATTAACTCTTGAAGCAGGGCACGCTCTTCAGCATTCAGTGCTCGATCGGGCGACAGGATGTCTTTGAACTTTCCGCTCTTCACGGTGTCGAAACGGATGCCGATCCGTTCAAAAACGCGGGAGAGATCATTGCCCCGCAAGATCACACCAATCGAACCGGTAATCGTGCCTGGGTTTGACACGATTTTTTCGGCCGCCACACCGATGTAGACACCACCAGAGGCGGAAATATTGCCGAAGCTGGCCACTACGCGGCAGCCTTTTCCCCTCAATCTCAGCAGAGCGGCGTGGATTTCTTGGCTGTCTCCAACCGTGCCACCAGGACTGTCAATTCGCAGAAGAAGTGCGGGAAATTCACGCCTCTTCACTTCCAGTAGAGCCTTGAGAACGCGCTGTCGTGTAGCCCCGTTGATCGGTCCCTCCACAACGATGCGCGCCATTCGGCGGTGTGACTTTCGGCGCAGGGGCCAGATCATGTCGCGCAGGTGCAGACGTCATGATCTTAAAAAGGGGCCTTCGAGCGTTCGTCATGCCATCCATTCAGCTCTGGCTGCTGATGGTGTTGCCCTTTGCTCTTTGGGGTACCGCCATGACAGCGATGGCCCCGCTTTTGGGGACAGGCGGGCCATGGCTCGTCGCGGGATTACGGCTGTTTCCTGCTGGATTGGTATTGCTGCTTTGGGTTGTTTGGACAGGTCGTTCGGTCTGGATTGACGGCCGTGATTTGGGCTGGTTTGCCCTCTTCACGTTGGTGGATGCCTGTTTATTTCAAGGCTTGTTGGCTGTTGGCCTTGATGGCACTGGTGCTGGCCTTGGGTCAGTCTTGATCGATTCGCAGCCATTACTCGTAGCCCTTTTGGCACGAGGATTATTCGCAGAGCTCATCAACCCAGTTGGCTGGGTGGGCCTTGGCCTTGGTTTGGCCGGAATCTTTTGTTTGGGGGTTCCTGGGGAACTCCTCAACCATTGGTGGTTGCTGGCTGATCCCCCTGCCGTTCAGCAGTTGTTGCAACCTGGTGAGGCGTGGATGTTGCTGGCATCACTGGCCATGGCGATTGGGACTGTCCTCATCCGCTTCGCATCACGTCACAGTGATCCGGTCACGGTGACGGCTTGGCACATGATTTTGGGGGGAATCCCATTACTCCTTCTGTTCGGCTTTGAAAATGGTGTGCAGCCGATCGGATGGTCCCTCGCCGATTGGGGCCGGATGGGTTTTGCCAGTTTGCTGGGCAGCGCTTTGGCCTACGGCCTCTTTTTCTGGTTTGCCAATCGTCGCGACCTCACCAGCTTCAGCAGCCTTGGCTTCCTGACACCGGTTTTTGCCTTGGCAACGGGTGGTTGGCTGCTGGGCGAACGCTTGGATCCGTTGCAATGGGTCGGTGTGCTGTTGGTGTTGATGTCGGTGATTTGCGTCAGCCAACGCCGTCGGTTGTGGGAACCCACGCCCGAACTTTCTTCGTAACGGATCGATACCTGTGCGTCCTCTCCAACTGGTGCTGGTAAACACCCCAATCGGTGCTCTTGGCAGTGGCCGAGGCGGTGGGGTGGAACTCACCCTTGCCTCGCTGATCCAGGGGTTGGTTCTGCAAAAGCACAGCATCACCCTTGTTTCAGCGCAAGGGTCGACGCTGCCTTTGGGATGTTCAGGGGTGAACCTGGTGGAGGTGGAGGGTGTTGATCAACCCAGTTGGCAGCACGCCAATGCCGACTCTCCTGTTGTGATTCCAAGAAACGGATTGCTACCAGGGTTGTGGGAAGCGGCTCTCCGGTATGGGGCGTGTGCCGATGCCGTGATCAACTGCGGTTACGACTGGCTTCCGCTCTGGCTCACGCCCTGGGTTCCATCCCGTCTTTTCCATTTGATCAGCATGGGTGATGTGGCCACGGTGATGCGTGAGGCCATTGAGGCCGTGGCCTCCAGTCACCCCCATCGCTTGGCTTTTCATACCTATCGGCAAGCCGCAGATTTTCAGCTTCCTGGCACCGCCAGAGTCGTGGGAAATGGCTTTGATTTAAGCAATTACTCCCTGCAACCATCCCGTGGTGGTCCCTTGGGATGGGCCGGGAGAGTGGCTCCCGAAAAAGGGCTGGAGGATGCGGCTCGCGCCGCCGCATCCCTTGGGGAGTCACTGCTGGTTTGGGGCTTGCGTGAAGACCCGGCCTACGCAGCTGCGGTTGAAGCGATGGTGCCGCCTGGAACAATCGAGTGGAAGGGATTTCAGCCCACCCATGCGCTCCAGCAGCAGCTGGGTTCCTGCCGTGCCCTAATCAATACTCCGAAGTGGAACGAGGCTTACGGGAATGTGGTGGTGGAGGCTTTGGCCTGTGGTGTTCCAGTGGTGGCCTACGACCGAGGCGGTCCAGGGGAGCTGATCATCACTGGTGAAACCGGTTGGCTGGTTCCTCCAGACAATGTGCCAGCTCTGGTCACAGCTTTACGTCATGTCGATCAAATCGATCGTCTCAAATGCCGGACGTGGGTCGAAACAAACGCTTCTCGTGATGTGTTCAGCGCTCGGGTTGAGGCCTGGATTCGTGATGGATTAGAGGCAGATGTCAGCATCGGTTAGATGCATGGAAGGACCTTGCCGGTGACTGTGTCTTGCCGACAGCGACGACAGGTTCTTGCGTTGGTGCTCGGTCTTGGGGTGTTCATCACCCTGTGGCGCCTTGGTGCAACTGGGGTGATGGATGAGACGCCGCCCTTGTTTGCAGCCGCTGGACGTGCCATGGCTGAAACGGGTGATTGGCTGACCCCACGGGTGAATGGTTTGCCGCGATACGACAAGCCGCCTCTTGTGTATTGGCTGATGGGGCTTGGCTATTCCTTGCCAGCCCGTGATCTCTGGGATCCGCTGGGGAGTTGGGCGGCGCGGTTGCCATCGGCCCTGGCTGCGATCGCGATGATGGTCACCCTTGCCGACACCCTGCTGCGTTGGCCTCAGCCGGACGATCAGCGGCCAAGGTCGACCGCTGTGATCGCAGCCCTTGCGTTTGGGTTGTCCCCCCTTGTCTTGGTGTGGAGTCGGACGGCCGTTAGTGATTCGTTGTTGTGTGGATTGCTGGGGATCAGCTTGCTGTTGCAGTGGCGACGCTTTGCCAACCCTGTTGATGTGTCTTGGTGGCCCGCTTGGGTGGTGCTTGGGTTCGCGGTGCTGGTCAAGGGGCCAGTGGCCGTGGTGTTGTCTGGTTTGGCGTTGCTGTTGTTCAGTGCCTTAAGACGTGATCTGCAAACCCCTTGGACACGCTTGCGTCCGCTTCCCGGTTTGTTGATGACAGCGCTGATCAGTCTCCCTTGGTATGCGCTTGAACTTTTGGTGGAGGGCCAAGCCTTCTGGGACAGCTTTTTTGGATATCACAACCTCCAGCGCTTTACGTCGGTTGTGAATGACCACCTCCAGCCGTGGTGGTTTTTCGGGCCGGTGATGCTGGTGGCGGCGTTGCCCTTCACTCCTTTCCTGCTGCTTGGTTTGGCTCGGGTGCCGCGCTGGCGGGTTCCCCCTGAACAATCCCTTCAGCAATTTGCTGCCTGTTGGTTGCTGGCCGTGTTGCTGTTGTTTACGGCAGCAGCCACCAAGCTTCCGAGTTACTGGCTGCCGGCAACTCCGGCGGCGGCGCTTCTGATCGGACTGGCGACGACACGTCGGGACCGCTCACAGCTTTGGGCTTGGGCCGCTTCGATCGGACTGGTGGCTTGCTTGGCTGTCATTTTTTGGTTGTCGCCGGTTTGGGTGGGCTGGATTCGTGATCCCGAGATGCCAAGCCTCGCCTCCGACCTCTTGGGTAGCGGCTTGGTGTGGCGAGCAGCGCTTTGGTTCAGTTTCGCGGCGGTGGTAAGCGCTGTGGTTTTGATTCAGCGCAAATCAGCGTCGATCGGCTTGTTGAGCATGCAAATCCCAATGCTCTTGTTTCACGTCAGCGCCTTAATTCCGATCGCGGAACTGGCGGATCAACTCCGTCAGGTTCCGGTCAGGCAAGTGGCGGAGCAAATGGAGAGGCATCGACGCAAAGGAGAGCCCCTGGCGATGGTTGGCGCCATGAAACCATCGCTTCATTTTCAGACCGGCGAGGTGATTGTGTTTGAGGGCCGCTCCGATGGAGCATTGGTGAACCTGGCGGACCGACTCGCCCATGAACAACGTCGTGGCTGGATCGGGCATCCCCTGGGAACCGATCGTGCCTCCGCCACCGTTTTGGTGGCGATTGATCGGGGGACTGCTGATCAAGACCATTGGCGCGATCTCGACCCGATTGATCTTGGTCGCTACGGGATCTATGACCTCTGGCGGCTCGACCGAAAGCGACTGGAACAGCGGGCTGAAACGTTAAAAGCCGATGGAGTCGATGCGGACTGGCGTCAGCCCCGACCCGAACGATTTTGATCGTTGTCTAGGGGGGACTGGGGGAGCTGCTGTGAAAGCTCTTGACGGTGGCAAAAACCGCAGTGCTCCCACAACGTCACCTCCCCATTGGGAGCTGGACGTTGACATCTGGGACAGGTGCCCATGCCGTGGACATCGATTCGACTGGGGTGACGCGCCCAAATGGTGGCCTCGTCTTCCATCTGAGGAGTGGCTAAGGCGTGATGTTGTTGGATGCGCAAATCCCGCACTGCGTGCCCAGCTCTGGTGAGTGCGCTCAACAATTGCGGTCGGTTGTAGAGCAATGCCTGTCGCCATTGGGGATGACTGGCACCGACGGTGAGGATGCCTCGCTGGAGTGCAAGGGGTCTGCAATGGGGTGCGAGGCGCTCTCCAGCAATCGACGGCCAGTCTTGCCAGAGGGCCGCTAAGTGATCATCACGACGCCAGTCCTGCTGCAGTGAGCCAAGGCAGTTTTTGAGTTGTTCCGGGATCTTTCTCTGGGGCGACTGGAGCAACTCCAGGCCAGGGAGACGTCGTCGTTGGGAATCGGGGGCAACTGCCATCTCAAGACCATAGGAAGAGAATTGCGTGAGATCTCGCTAACCTCCAGCCGGATCCTTCTTCGTGTAATGGGTTTCTTCAACCGGCTGAGCCGTTTGGTTCGTGCCAATGCCAACGCCGCTGTCAGTGGCATGGAGGATCCCGTCAAGATCCTGGATCAGTCGGTCGCAGATATGCAGTCCGATTTGGTCAAATTGCGCCAAGCGGTGGCTTTGGCGATCGCGAGTCAAAAGCGCCTCAGTAACCAAGCGGAACAGGCCGAAGCCCAAGCGAAAACTTGGTACGAGCGGGCCGAGCTTGCCTTGAAAAAAGGTGAGGAAGACTTGGCGCGTGAGGCGCTAACCCGACGCAAGACCTTCCAAGAAACGGCTACGTCCTTGGGATCACAAGTCCAGTCCCAGGTCGGGCAGGTGGACACACTCAAAAAAAGTCTTGTGGCTTTGGAGGGAAAAATTGCCGAAGCCAAGACCAAAAAAGACATGTTGAAGGCCCGAGCTCAGGCGGCTCAGGCTCAGCAGCAACTTCAAAGCGCCGTTGGAAGCATCGGCACGAATTCTGCGATGGCTGCGTTTGAGCGCATGGAGGAGAAAGTCGAGGCCATGGAAGCTACGGGTCAGGCTGCCGCCGAGTTGGCCGGAACCGATCTTGAGAGCCAGTTTGCGGCTTTAGAGGGTGGTAACGATGTGGATGATGAACTGGCAGCTCTCCGAAACCAACTCAAAGGTGGTCCGGAAGCGGTAGCCCTACCCGCGGCCGAGGTTTCAGACCAGGTCAAGCCGGTGCAAGTGGAAGAAGTCGATGCTGACCTGGAGGATCTGAAGCGTTCCATCGACAAGCTCTGATTTGCACGGTTTTTTCCGTGGACCTCCATAACATTGGTTGAGTCACCGATTTGTCTTGGCGCCCTCTGTTGCTGATTTCACGGATGCCGGTTTTGAAACGGAGGTGTTGAAAGCTTCTGGCACCGTCTTGGTCGATTTTTGGGCCCCCTGGTGTGGTCCTTGTCGGCTCATCGCGCCTCTCATGAGTTGGGCGGCTGAAACCTATGGGGAGCAGCTGAAGGTGGGAAAGCTGGAAGTTGATGGAAATCCCTCAACGCGAGATGCCTATCAGGTTCAGGGGATTCCCACGTTGATCCTGTTCCGTGACGGGAAGCTTGTGGCTCGGCACGAAGGGGCGATCGCCAAGCCCCAACTTCAGGCCTTCCTGGATGCCAACCTCTAAACGGTTGAATGCGCTTGGCAGTGGTGTTTTCGCTCGAAGCGATGCTGCCAAGCAGGCCTATCGGGAGAAAGCCTCACAGCAGGGCGGGCCAGCTCTCATTGATCTTTCAATCGGTTCGTCCGATCAGGTTCCCCCTGTAGAGGTGCTCGAGTCGATGGCGTCCGCCGTCCTCCACCCCTCGAGCACGAGTTATTGCCTCCAGGCAGGGGTGAGGCCTTTCCATCAAGCCGCCGCTGATTGGTGTCGGCAGCGTTTTGGCGTTGCCGTCGATCCAGACCGAGAGGTTCAACTGCTCGTGGGCTCTCAGGAAGGCACGGCTCATCTTCCACTTGCCGTTCTCGATCCTGGCGATGCAGCACTGCATTTGGATCCCTGTTATCCGTCCCATTCGGGTGGCCTGCATCTAGCTGGCGCGGCTGTTCAAAAGCTTTCACTTTCTGCTGAACAGGGCTGGCGGCCCGATCTGCAAAGCCTCCGGGTTTCGCAGTTGGATCAGTTGAAGTTGTTTGTTTTTGGTTATCCCCACAATCCAACGGGTCGCGTCGGCGATCAGGAAGATTTGAATCAAATCATGGCGTTGGGTAACCGCCATCAGTTGGTGATTGCCCACGACAATCCTTATGTGGATCTTGCCCTCGACGGGGCTGCTCCAAGTTTGTTGCAGACCGGTGGATGGAGGGATTGGGGCATTGAATTCTTTTCGCTGTCGAAGGGTTGGTGTTTGGGAGGTTTTCGACTCGGTTTCGCCGTCGGTGCTGCACCGCTGATTTCAGCGTTGCGTCAGACCAAGGCCGTGATTGATTTCAATCAGTCGCTCGCGTTGCAGCAGGGGGGAATCATGGCCTTGCGAGAGTTTGCCCATTGGCCTCGCCAGTTGCATCCGATTTTTCGGGAGCGTCGTGATCGGGTTGTGCGTTTGCTCTCCAAGCGGGGTTGGAACATGGCCGTTCCAGAGATGGCGATGTACCTCTGGATGCCCCTGCCTGCAGAGGCCCTTGCCCGTGGTTGGTCGGATGAACAAACGGCGTCGGAATTGCTGCAGCGCAGTGGTGTTGCCCTCACGCCAGGCTCTGGGTTTGGGCACGGTGGGCGCGATTGGCTGCGAATGGCCTTGGTTCGACCGGCTGCTGAACTCGAACTGGCGGCCCAGCGACTGATGGATGCATTCGGTGATTGAGGCCTGCCGTCCCGGTAGATGTGGTGGCCGACTGATGTGGCACTACCGCCAGATGGCGGGCAGTCAGGCGCAATCCTGGCGTCTTGGCTCGGTTCCTGTTTGCAGCAGCACGGAAGTGCTTCTGCAACGGTGGTTGCAAGGATCGGGCGAGCTCCAGCAGCCCTGTGCCGTGGTGGCGGCTCACCAACGATGGGGCACCGGCCAGTGGGGCCGACGCTGGTCATCCCCTCGGGGTGGTGTTTGGCTCAGTGCAGCGTTGCCCTGGCAAGGGGAGGGGGCAGGTCGTGCGGGCCTCTTGGGCTTAGCGGTTGCGGTGGCGTTCGCGGAACGCTTGGAGCGCCATGGCCTTCCAGTGCGGATCAAATGGCCGAATGATCTTGTTTTGTACGGCAGAAAGTTGGCGGGTTTGCTGCCGAGCGTCGTCCAGCGTGGATCAAGGGTGCGCCTGCTTCGCATTGGCTTTGGCCTCAACATCTCCAATCCAGTGCCGATCGGGGGCATCGCCCTTGATCAGCTCGATCGATTTGGACTCGTTGATCCAGCCCATTGGACGGCAGAGGTCTTTCTTGCCCTCGACCGTTGCCAACGGGTCGGAGGTGATGGCAGCTGGTGCCTACCAACCTTGAAACGGCTGCTTTGGGCACAGCAAATTCAGCATCCAAGAGATGGTCGGATTTGGATGATTTCTGGTGTGGCCTCCGATGGAGCGCTTCAGCTTCGCCATGGGACCCAAACCGAGGAGTGGCGTCGTTGGTCTTCATAAGCGCCGCTGCTCCATACACTTCAGACACCGTTGCCCAACTCAGTTCGAGTGCTGCACTGGTTGTCGCTGGTTTGGATCCTCAACGTTCCCGCTCTGCCCCCTCAACCAGCGGTGGGTTTTGATCACTCACTGGAAGCCTTGGAACGGCAACGGGTGATTACACCGCAGGAGCGGATCGGCTTGGAAACAGGTCGAGAGGGTGTTCCGATTCGATCGAACAACCGTGCCAAGGCCTGTCGCGATGGAGCTCTGTCCCGACAGGAGTGTGCTTCCGGAGTGGTGACACGCACAAGACGTGCCCCGAGGGTCCGGTTTCAGCCCTCCCGGGCTCAGCCGGTGCGGGTGCCCGTGTCGGCATTGCTGGCCGGTGGAAGGAGAGGGTTCCGCTTGGAGTCGGTGTTTGCTGTGACGCCAAGACCTTTGCCGGTGCAGGGGAATGGCAATCGAGCCTTGTTATTTCCTGTTGTTGGACAAGCTTTTACGAGTAGTGGATTTGGTTGGCGGCTCCATCCCTTGCTGGGGAGTTGGTTGATGCACTCCGGCCGCGACTTTGCTGCCCCTGAGGGTGCGCCCGTGGTGGCGGCACTGTCCGGCACCGTGTTGAGTAGTGGATTGGCCGGTGGATATGGCATCGCTATTGAGCTGGATCATCGCGAGCCAAGGCGTCGAACCTTGTATGGCCATCTTTCAGAGTTTTACGTGAAGGCTGGTCAATCGGTGCAACAGGGTGAAGTGATCGGACGAGTCGGAAGCACCGGCTTGAGCACAGGTCCGCACTTGCACTTTGAACTGCGCGAGCCGTCAGCACAGACTTGGCATGCCGTGGATCCCGGTGACTTCGACATGGCGGGGATCATGGCTCCTGGAGAGGATCCAGTAGCACTGTTGATGTCTCAGCTCATGGCGAGTCTGAAGCGTCAAGATTAGTTTTTAGCTGTCTTCTTGAGCTCGCAAAATAAATCCAACGCCACGGATGGTGTGAATCAAGGTGAGGTTGCTGTCGATTTCGATCTTTTGTCTTAGATAGCGGATATAGACATCAAGCAAATTGTCGTCTCCAAAAAAGTTTTCCCCCCAAACGCCCCGCATGATCTCTTGGCGCTCGAGAACCCGCCCTGAACCACGCATCAGAAAGTTCAGAAGGTCGTACTCCTTCACAGAGAGATGGATGGATTGGTCCCCACGTCGAACATCGCGGGTACGCGTATTCATGCTCAGGTCTGCTATTTGGAGGATCTCTGTTTGTCCAGATCCACCCTCGGATTGGCTCGCGAAGGCTGCCATTCGTCGATGCATGGCGCGTAATCGAGCCATCAATTCATCGATGGAAAATGGTTTGATCAGGTAATCATCAACTCCGGCGTCGAGGGCCTTCACGCGATCTGTTACTTCGTCATGACCAGTGAGCATCAAAATGGGTGTGGTCACACCGTGGGCGCGAATGCGTTGGCAAATATCGATTCCGCTGAAGTCAGGAAGATTCCAGTCGAGGATGATGAGATCAGGAATGGGTTTGGTCTGGCTTTGAATCAGACCACTTGCTCCGTCGCTTGCAACTTGGACGTCATAACCCTCAACGTCTAGTTCAAGGCGAAGCAAATCTGTCAGCTTCTGCTCGTCATCGACGACGAGGACGCGGAGTCGAGGTTTTGTTTCCAACGACATCCGAAACATTCAATGGGAAGACACTAGACCGGAGAAGGGGTCTCGGTCGACACTCCGCCTAGATTTAGCAATATTGCAAAAACGTTATGCCGATCCAGGACGTTTGGACGGAGGAGCGGATTCAGGTTTTACGCGAGCAAGAAAACTTGCCCTTTGTTCGAGCCGACTCTGCTGGAATCGTGCAAGAAATCAATCATCGCTTTCATGAGGTCTATGGCTGGCGCGATGACGAACTGATCGGTGAGTCATTGGGACTCATTCTTCCTCCGAGCTTTCGCGATTCCCATCATGCAGGTTTTGCCCGCTTCCAGCTCACTGAGGTGTCCAAAGTCTTAAATCACCCTTTAAAACTGGCAACGTATTGCAGCGATGGTCGAGCCATCGATAGCGAACACTTCATCGTGGCCGAAAAAACTGAGGATGGGAGTTGGTCATTTGCAGCCACATTGCGCCCACTCGTTTCAACAACTTGATGAGGTCTCCGATGTGAGTCATTCAGCCAATTCAAGCAACAATGCATTAATTCAGCAGCTCCGCCAGTCCCTTGGGATGCTCCAAGTGGCGTTTGATGCCGCGACAGAAGCCATGTTGATCATTGACGCAGAGCGTCAGGTTCACTGGGCCAATCAGGCCGCGGCTGATTTGCTTCTAGAAGGTGTTCCCATCCAGCTTGCGAATCGCAAGTTGGATGACCTGATGAGCTTGAAGCCCGACCAGGTCGAGGCCCAATCGATGTCGGTCTTGCTGGATCGTCGTGATCCCCTCCCCAAAACATCTGGGGAAGGTCGATGCTGTATCGACTTCAACAATGGTGAGCAATCTGCTGCGCTGTGGCTGCGTTGGAGACCCGTGGAGTTAATTCAAGCTCCCTTTTTACTGCTCACGTTTCGTGATCTCAGTCCTGATGAGCAGGCCCTGATTCAGCAGCAGAAATTCATGACGGATCTCACCCACGAACTACGAACGCCTCTCGCGATTGTGAATGGCAATCTGCAACGGTTGTCACGGTTGAAAGGTCTCCCTTCAGCGGCACGATCTCGCTTGGCCATGGTGGGTGAGGAGGTGGAGCGCATTCATCGTTTGATCGAACATCTCTCGCTGTTAACGCGCCTCAAAGTGGATCCAGCCCTGTTTGCATTTGGCCAGCATGACCTGGTCCCACTGTTAAAGCGCTGGTCTGATGCGTTAGGGCAACAAGCCATAGGGCTTGACGGGGTCGAACAACTTGGGATCACACCATGCTTGGTGCATCTTGATCCCAATGCCCTGCTGCTGGTGTTGGATCTTTTATTCGACAACGCCCTGCGTTATGGAGATCAGTCCACTCCAATTCAGCTGCAGCTGCGTCGATTGGATCAACAGGGCTGTGTTCAGATTGCAATGACGAGTCATGGAAACGGTGTTCCCGTCTCGGATTCCATGCTGAAGAATTGGCTCAATCCGTTTGTGCGGGGGGGGCTTCGTCGCGATGGTCGTCAGGTAGAAGGCGCAGGCCTTGGCCTGTCATTAGCCCGTGAACTTGTGATGGCTTGGAAGGGAACCTTGGCGATGGAGCAAAGCGCTTTGATCGATGGATCTCTCACATCAGCGTTGCTGACATTGCCGATCAGCCAGGTTGCGACGGATGGAGTAATTCCGGTAGACGCTCAAAAAGATCGGGTTTGAGTAAGTAATCTTCGGCGCCATGATCGAGTGCTTCCCGCTTGATTTCGGCATCATTGAGGGCCGTCACGATCACCACACGAGGTGGCGTGCCGTGGGCGGCGTTGTTTTGAATCCGTTTTAAGCAAGCCAGTCCATCGATGCCGGGGAGCATCAAATCCAGCAAAACAAGGTCTACCTTTTGCGGGTTCGCGTTGTCTAAAAAATCTTCAGCTGACTTGTAGATCACGCCGTTGTGGCCTTCATCTTGGATCTCCGCCAGCAACAGTTGCTGGATGCGGGGATCGTCTTCGACGATGGCCACCAGTAATGAACAGGCTGATTCCGGCATGACTCCATCCTTCTCGTCCCATTGTGCGCTGTTCAGATCGAACCCACGGGGTGATTTAAGCCCCAATTTGGTTTGTTGATTTCAACGATGCGACCATCCTGAAAGCGAGCCACCTGTCGTGCTCGGGCCGCAACGTCGTCTTCATGGGTGACCAGCACAAGGGTGATTCCCTGCTGATGCAGCTCATCGAACAATTGGAGAACTTCTTTTGTCGTTTGGGAATCGAGCGCGCCCGTTGGTTCATCGGCTAACAGCAAACTGGGCTGATTGATGATCGCCCGTGCGATGGCCACCCGTTGTTGCTGGCCCCCTGACAGTTGATTGGGTCGGTTTTCGAGGCGTTGTCCTAATCCAACTCGTTCAAGGGCCGAGCGCGCTCGTTCCCTTCGCTCATCTGGCTCGATGCCGGCATAGATCATCGGCAACATCACGTTGTCCATCGCCGTTGCATTGGGAAGGAGATGGAATTGCTGAAACACAAAACCCAAGGAGCCGTTTCGAACCTCCGCCAACGCATCGTCATCCAATTGATCGATCGCCATGTCGTTCAGGCGATAGCTGCCCTGGGTCGGGCGGTCGAGACAGCCAAGAATATTCATCGCTGTGCTTTTGCCGGATCCACTGGCACCCATCACGGCGAGATAGTCGCCTTCTCGGATGACGAGGTCGAGATGATCGAGCGCTTTAACTTCTAAGTCTCCAGATCCATAAATTTTGCTGACTCCACGAAGTTCAGCGATGGTTTTGCGATCAGCCTCAACCAAGACCCATTTCACCTACTTGGGCGATGGCCTGCTGAAGCAACGGTGTCTCAGACACCGCTTCGTTCGCCCATTGAAAGAGTGGGTTGGAGAGAATTCCACCAATCGCTGTTACGCCAACACAACCGATTAGAGCAACGCGGAGCGGTTGCATCCCCATGAGCGACCAATCCACATCCGGGTAATTTTTAACGACATCTGAGGCCTCATGGGGTTCCTTCACAACCATCATTTTGATGACGGAGATGTAGTAATAAATTGAGATAACAGAGGTGATCAGTCCGACGACAACAAGCAAGTATTCATGGTTGGCCCAACCGGCAAAGAAAAGATAGATTTTTCCAAAGAAGCCCAGCATGGGAGGAATTCCCCCGAGGGATAGCAAGCACAGACTGAGTCCGAGGGTGATTAAAGGATCTTTCTGGTACAGGCCGGCATAGTCGGAAATTCGATCACTACCCGTTCGAATGGAGAACAAGATGATGCATGCAAATGCACCGAGGTTCATAAACAGATAGGCGGCCATATACAAAACCATGGCGGCAAAACCATCTTCGGTTCCGCACACCATCCCAATCATCACGAACCCGGCTTGACCAATGGAGCTGTAGGCCAGCATGCGCTTCATCGACGTCTGAGCAAGTGCGACGACGTTGCCCAGGGTCATGCTCAGCACAGCCAGAACTGTGAAGAGAAGCTTCCACTGGCTGTCGAAGGCTCCGAAACAGCCCACCAAGATGCGCAAGGCCAGCGCGAACCCTGCGGCTTTTGAGCCCACCGATAGAAAGGCCACCACTGGAGTGGGTGAGCCTTCGTAGACATCTGGGGTCCACTGGTGAAAAGGGACGGCCGCAATTTTGAAGGCCACCGTCGCCAGCACAAAAACCAAGGACAGTGCCGCAAGCGGGGTCGTGCTGGTTTGTAGGGCGACGCCGATCACTTCAAGACTGGTGCTGCCGCTGAGTCCATAGAGCAGGGAAGCTCCGTAAAGAAATACTGCTGCTGCCGCTGAGCCCACCAAGAGATATTTGAGCGCCGCTTCAGAACTGCGGGCATCTCGCTTCATGTACCCCGACAGCAAATAACTGGCGACAGACAGGGTTTCGAGCGAGATGAAAATACTGACCAGATCCGTTGCCCCGCAAAGGAGCATCGCTCCAAGCGTTGCGGCTAAAAGGATCGCGGCATATTCGCCGACGGGGGTTCCGCTTTTTTCGGCGTATCTCCAGCTAATCAGCAGTGATAGCAGCGTTGATGTGGCGATGACGGCGCGGAAAGCAACCGCGAGGTTGTCCGCCAAAAATGCCCCAAGGAAAGACGGCTCCAGGGGGGCATTCCATTGGAGTGCCAGCAACACGAGAGCGCTGCCAAGGCCGAGGTAACAAATGGGTGGAACCCAGCGTGCAGCTACCTTTTCGCCGGCTAGATCCACCAGCAGAGTGGCGATCATCGCCACTAAAACGGCCCCCTCCGGCAGGACTGCCGAAGCGTTCAAGGAAAGGTTCAGCAACTCACCAGGGGCGGCCATGGCCTGGGTGGCGAGGAGAAAAGCACCCATCTCGGGCATGACGGCCTGAATTTCGTTGCGCTCGGCTGACTGTAGCGGCGCCCATCCAGCCTGATTGGATGCGCATCGCGTTCCGCGGTGCGATAAAGAAGGTGATCGGTTTATTGGCCGCCTGTGGCGCACACCCTCGTCATCGTTGAAAGCCCTACGAAGGCCCGCACCATTCGCGGCTTCCTTCCGAAAGGATTCAAGGTCGAGGCATCGATGGGCCACGTCCGGGATTTGCCTAACAACGCCAGTGAAATTCCTGCCGCTGCAAAGGGGCAAAAATGGGCCAATCTCGGGGTGAATACCGAGGCTGAGTTTGAGCCCCTATATGTGGTGCCGAAGGACAAAAAGAAAATTGTCCGGGAATTGAAAGATGCCTTGAAAGGCGCCGATCAGTTGCTTCTGGCCACGGACGAAGACCGGGAGGGCGAAAGCATTAGCTGGCACCTGCTCCAGCTTTTGGCACCCAAAGTGCCTGTGAAGCGCATGGTGTTTCACGAAATCACCAAAGAGGCCATTGGCAAGGCACTGGATCAAACCAGGGACCTCGATATGGAACTGGTGCATGCCCAGGAAACCCGCCGAATCCTTGATCGCCTCGTCGGCTACACGTTGTCGCCGCTGCTTTGGAAAAAAGTGGCTTGGGGGCTGTCTGCCGGTCGGGTTCAATCGGTTTCGGTGCGTCTTCTGGTGCAGCGCGAACGCGCCCGACGGGCCTTCTGCAGTGGCAGTTATTGGGATCTAAAAGCCAAGTTGGAGCAGGGCGGTCGGGGCTTTGAAGCGAAACTCACCCACGTCGGGGGACGTCGTATTGCCAGCGGCAGTGACTTCGACGAGAGCACCGGTGGCTTGAAATCCGGAGCCAATGTGCAATTGCTCCAAGAAAGCGAGGCCAGGGCCTTGGCCGACAAGGTTCAGCAGAGCCCGTGGACGGTGGATGCGGTGGAGGAAAAGCCAACCGTGCGTAAGCCGGTTCCCCCATTCACGACCAGCACCCTTCAGCAGGAATCCAACCGCAAGTTGCGCTTGTCTGCACGGGAAACAATGCGTTGCGCCCAGGGCCTGTATGAGCGCGGATTCATCACGTACATGCGGACGGATTCCGTTCATCTGTCCGATCAGGCGATTAGTGCATCACGAACCTGCGTTCAAAGCCTCTACGGCAAGGATTATTTGAGCCCCGGGCCGCGTCAATTCAGCACAAAGGCCCGCAACGCCCAAGAAGCGCACGAGGCGATTCGTCCTGCTGGGGAAAGCTTCCGCACCCCTGGCGATACAGGTCTCGATGGTCGGGATTTGGCTTTATATGAATTGATTTGGAAGCGCACCGTCGCCAGTCAGATGGCGGAAGCACGGCTCACGATGCTTTCGGTGGATTTGAGCTCGGCGGACGCCAGTTTTCGCGCCAATGGCAAGCGCATCGACTTTCCTGGTTTTTTCCGCGCTTATGTCGAGGGGAGTGATGATCCTGACGCTGCTCTGGAGGGGCAAGAGGTGCTGTTGCCGTCCCTGGCTGTAGGAGATCAGCCCTCGCCGAAAAATGTGGAACCCTTGGGGCATCAAACCCAGCCACCCGCTCGATTTAGCGAGGCGTCTTTGGTGAAAATGTTGGAGAAGGAAGGCATTGGACGACCATCCACTTATGCCTCGATCATTGGCACCATCGTTGATCGCGGTTACGCGACGATTCAAGGCAATGCCTTGACGCCGAGCTTCACAGCTTTTGCTGTCACAGCCCTGCTTGAGGAGCACTTCCCGGACCTTGTGGACACCAGCTTTACGGCTCGGATGGAGAACACCCTCGATGAGATCTCCCACGGCAAGGTGCAGTGGCTGCCTTATCTCGAAGGGTTTTACAAGGGCGAACAGGGCCTTGAAACCCAAGTGCAACAGCGGGAGGGGGATATCGATCCAGGAGCCTCTCGAACGATTGATCTGGAGGGTCTGAACTGCGTTGTCCGCATCGGTCGGTTTGGTGCCTATCTCGAATCGAAGCGTGTGAGTGATGACGGCGAGGAGGAGTTGATCAAGGCAACGCTCCCCCGTGAAATCACCCCGGCAGATCTGGATCAAGATCAAGCCGAATTGATATTGAAGCAGAAAGCCGATGGACCTGAAGCCCTTGGGGAGGATCCGGAAACCGGTGATCTGGTCTATCTGTTGTTTGGCCAATACGGCCCTTACGTCCAGCGTGGACAGGTGAGTGATGAGAATCCCAAGCCCAAGCGTGCGTCACTGCCCAAAGGGGTGAAACCTGAGGATCTCAAGCTCGACGATGCCTTAGGCCTTTTGCGGTTACCGCGGCTTTTGGGAGAGCACCCCGATGGCGGTCGTATCCAGGCTGGACTGGGTCGTTTTGGCCCCTACGTTGTTTGGGATAAGGGCAAAAGTGAGAAGGATTATCGTTCTTTGAAGGGGGAGGACGATGTCTTGATGGTGGGTCTATCCAGAGCTTTGGAGCTCTTGGCGATGCCCAAGCGCGGTCGCGGTGGCCGGACAGCACTGAAAGATCTAGGCAAGCCAGAGGGGAGTGAAGAGACCGTTCAGGTTTATGACGGTCCCTACGGCTTGTATGTCAAGCAGGGCAAGGTGAATGCGTCTCTGCCGGAAGGCAAGGGCGCTGAAGACGTCACCCTCGAAGAAGCGGTCGAACTCTTGGCAGCGAAGGCATCAGCCAAGAAGTCAAGCCGTAAATCAACGGCAAAGAAACCGGCGGCAAAGAAACCTGCAGCCAAAAAACCTGCAGCGAAAAAGGCTCCGGCTACAACAAAAACCGGTCGGCTTCGGGCCAGTGCCGTGCGGGTGATTAAGCCGGGAAACAGCTAATGGTGCAACGCCTGACCTGGTTGGTCCCTTTGGTGTTGCTCCAGGGGTGCGCTGGGACTCCGTTGGCAGAACGGTTCGAGAGGAGTTTTGGTGCTGCGGATGCCTCATCTCCTCTGGCACCAGAAACAGCTCTTGAGAAGCCAGCGGCCCGATCGGAAGACGCCAATCCCACGGGGCCAACCATCAAGGATTCCGCAGGCTCCCCCGTGGATCGTCCTGAGGCGGACAAGGCCAAAGTCAGTGCAACAACCGTCGCGCCTGTGACGTCTACCGAATCACTCACCAATCCAAAACTGTCCAATCCAGCCGCGTCCAAGCCCACAAGCTCGAATCAGCCCCAGGAGCCTTATCGGATCACGATTCGTCTCTCCGGTGTTGACCCTGCAGCTCCTGCGGAGGCCGTCACGCGGGTGCTGCGGAATGCTGATGTGAATTTCGCCGTTGAACGCATCGAGCGAATCCAACCATGAGCTTGGATCCACAGCCCCTGAGTCGTCAGCAAGCTTTGCGGCTGGTGGAAGGGGCGTATCTCGCCGCAACCACAGGCTTGATCTGGTTGGCCTTGTACTACCTACCCGTTGGTGGCGCTCTATTTCGATTGGCTCTCCCGCTTCCCCTCACGCTTCTTCAGTTGCGTCGTGGTGGACGGTCTGGGGCCGAGGGTCTGCTCTTGGCCGTGCTTCTGCTGACGGCGCTCATGGGTCCAGTCCGTGGACCGCTTCTGCTGTTTCCCTATGGGTTGTTGGCGTTATGGCTGGGTTGGAGTTGGTGTCGAGGATGGAGTTGGTGGTTGAGTTGGAGTGTGGGTGTTGTGCTGGGGACCTTGGGTTTTTTGGTGCGTGTTGTGGTCTTGTCCCTGCTTGTGGGCGAGAACCTTTGGGTCGTGATTACGCGTGCTGGCGCTGGCTTACTGGATCGTCTGATCGCGTTGCTGCATCTGCCTTTATCACCAGATTTAACGCAGGTTCAATGCATGGCCCTCGCGCTTGTTGTTGTGCAGGAAGTGATTTACGTGCTGTCTCTGCATGCACTGGCTTTTTGGATTTTTCCGCGGCTGCGCTCACCCATCCCTGAGCCACCTCCATTGCTGCATGGACTTGTTGCCCTCGACCCTCTTTGAATCTCAGGAGTGGCCTGAAGGTTGCCGGCGTGTGGGGCAGCAGCATGGTGCGTCTGCTGAGTGGCTGGTCAGCATGGCTCCCTGGCTGAATCAGCGGCTGGCTCCTGATCTGCTCCTTCTATTGGCTGCGACGCGAACGGCTGAGCATGAGGGGATTTCGGCGGCCGGTGCGACGCCGGATGCACGACGGATGACGGCCCTGGCAGATGCTGAGTTATTGCTGAAGGGTCCGTCGGTGGCGCCACGCTGGCCCTTGCCGACGCTCCCCGCAGGTGTCTCACCAGCGTTGCTGAGTCATGTTGCGGTTGGTCGCTTGGGTTTGCGACCTCAGGTGGCTGCTATGGGTTTGATGCGTCAGCCAGATTTCGATCATGTGCGATTTGAATCCCCGGATCTCGGTCCGGCTGACTGCTTGTCGTCTGGTGCGGCGATGCCGATGGACCGAGTGAACCATCTTTGGCGGCAAGGAGAACAACTGGGAGCCGGACTGCAGCGTCCGCTGGTGCTGGCGGAATGTGTCCCAGGGGGAACGACCACCGCCCAGGCCGTTCTCACCGCTTTGGGGTTTGAGGTTGGTGACTTGATCAGCGGCAGTGCACGGCAACCTCCGCAAGGCCAGAAATCTGCTTTGGTTGCCCAGGGGTTGCAACGGGCTGGCTTAACGGAAGGATGCAGTGCGGAAGCTGTTTTGGCGGCGGTGGGTGATCCGTTTCAGGTGGTGGCGACGGGACTACTGGTGGGGGCTGTTCGATCGCATCAACCGGTGCTCTTAGGGGGCGGTAGTCAAATGTTGGCCGTGGTGGCGTTGGCTCTGCATGCTCTGCCCAAAGCAGCTGGTGATGCATTGCTCCGTCAAGTGCTTGTGGGCACAACGGCTTGGCTTGCTGATGAAGGGGCTCTTGCCAAGGGACCATCCCCACTGGATCGGCTTGTGGATGCCATCAGCGCACGCTTTGACGCACCCATCTCAGTGTTGGCCTCTGGTGTTCATTTCCATGCCAGTGCCCATCAGCCGCTGCGTGACTATGAGCTGGGGTATGTCAAGGAAGGGGTTGGTGCCGGTGCGTTGTTGCTCCTGGCCCAGCTGCGCGGAATCAGTGCCCAGATGTTGGTGGACGACTGCGACCAAGCGATGGGTCAACTTTTGGGTCGCCCCGTAACGTCAACGTCATGACGATGCCTGTCGATCCGTCTAGAGGAATTCATCGCCGTCAGTTGCTTCAGATGATTGGAGGGGCTGGCTTGCTCAGCTTGGCCGGGTGTCGCTCTGGCGGGGCGCAACCGCGGCTGTTGGCTCCAGCAGGCGTGCTCCCGAAAAGTTGGACGATGGAGTTGCCGCCCCCCTGGCAGCTCACCACCGCGAAGGCCCTCGATCAGGGGCCTCTGGCGGATGCCGTTCAGATGGATTTGCTGGCCTGCACCGATGGTTGGCTCGACATGCTGTCTGCGGTTGCCTTGCAACCGATTGCGGCGGCTCCACTTCGAACTCAGCTCGATGCCGTGGCGCTGCGATTCCTAGAGGATCTGGGTCCCTTGGCGTCCCTGGTTCTGCCCATTGGTGTCAGTCCATGGGTGCTGTTGGTGCGGCGTAGCCCCGTTGTTGATGCGATGAAGGGGTTGGGTTGGCAGATGCTGCTCGACCCTCAGCTGAAGGGTCAAATTGTGATGCCTGCCAGTCCGAGACTGGTGATCGACCTGGCCGATCGTCTTGGCCAACCGGATGCACTGAAGCGGCTGAGAGGCCAAGTGCTCACCTTTGATGATCGCCAAGCCGTGAATTGGTTGCTGAAGGGGTCAGCAACGGTGGTGATTTTGCCGTTGCAACGCTGTTTGTCGTTGCTGCGCAGAGATCCGCGCATGGAAGTGATCTTGCCTGCTCAGGGAGCGCCGTTGTATTGGACACTTCTGGCCAGACCCGAGGACACGCGCGAGCCTCTCCCCCAAGGCTGGGTGGAACAGGCTTGGCGCGCCCCCTTGCGACGCCGGCTTCTCCAAGATGGTTGGCGCGCCCCTTTGCCGACGGCAGTTCTCGATGCTGATCGTTTGCAGCTCCCTGAGCGTTGGCGGTCTTTGGTGCTTCCACCGGCTGATGTTTGGAACCGTTGTTGGTCGCTCCCACCCCTGAATCCTGAGCAGCGCGTCAGCCTGGGCAAGCGTTGGCGGGCGTCAGCTCCATAACCGCCTGCGGGGTGCGGCCACCAGTCGCGCATGCGTGTCCGCAAGGAGTTCAGGAATGTTCAGTCCATGGGGACAGCGCGGTAGGCACTCGCCACAGCTTTCACAGGCGGAAGCGTCAACGCTGTCCCACCAGTGTCCGGCTCGACCGATCAAGTTGTAACGCTCCTTGCTGTACTCGATCAGGTCATGGCCAAGGGTCAGGTTGCGAAGCCTCAGGAGATTCGGAATGGGGACTTGATTTGGGCATGGCAAGCAAGCGCGGCATTGTCCGCAGAGATCGTTGCCCAAGCGTTCCCGTTTGCGTTGCTCCAGTTGCTGCAGTGCATCGCGTTCCTGCGGATGGAGCGGACCCTCCTCGTCGGACAACAGTTCAGCGGTGGAGAAATCGTCAGCGGAGGCTGCTCCGAGGGTGAGTGTCGACACGCCCTGGGCGAGTAAAAAGCGATAAGCGAGCAGCAAGGGTTCGATGGGTCGACAGTCGTCCTTCAGCGTTCTGCTTGGTGATTGCAGCCGGCCTCCCTTATCGGCGGGAGAAATCGCCATCACCCCAATGCCCTGCTCCAGAGCCCAGTGCGCCAGCGGTAATCGCTGTGGGTCGAGCAGGTGGAGATGAAGGCTGCAAAAGCTGAAGATGCGGCTCTGCAGTGTTTGCTCAATCAATGCATTTGTTCCGTGGCTGCTGAATCCGAGCTGCATCACTCGGCCGCTGGAGACCGCCCACTCCAGGAGTTGAGCACCCTCCCCTTGCAGGGCCCAGTCCAAATGCTCCTGTCGATTGATGCCATGCACCGCGAGGTTATCGAGTGCGTCGACGCCAAGTCGCTGCAGGATGGCGTCCAATTGATGCTGGCCTTCGGCGAGGCTCAATCCCGGTAGGAGTTTGCTGGTTGTCACCCATCCACCAGGGGGGTGGGTGGAACAGGTTTTGAGTGCTTCTCCGAGGAACTGCTCCGCTGGTCCGTATGCAGGGGCGGTTTCCAAGTGATTGATGCCGATCTTGGCTGCGGCTTCAAGAACCGATGCCATTTGCTCCACGGAACCGAGGGCCCGCATGGTTCCCAGGGTGAACAGGCTCACGGGACGCCCAGTTCCAAAGGGCCGCCGCTTCACGGTCCTGGCGAGGGATTGGTGTCTGCGGCGGGTGGGTCCGTGTCGCCGCGCTTGTTCAAATGACGCACGAGGGCCGCCGGACTGAGGTCGTCGACAAATCGGCTGAACGCACTTTGATCTTCGGCATCCGCTTCGGCATCGACAGCGATCGATGCTTCAGCGACCACTTCTTCCAGCATCCAAATTCCGCTGCCGGTTCTGACGGCAAGGGCGATGGCATCGCTCGGTCTGCAATCGATTTCGATGAACTCCATCTCATCGTCGATGTCGAGTTCGTCGTCATCCATCTCGGGTCGAAGCTTGAGCACGGCATGAAACGTGCTGTCCTCGATGGCATGAACAATGACGCGATCGAGCTCCAGCCCGCCTGCCACCAGCAGTGCCGCCATGAGGTCATGGCTCAGGGGGCGTGGTGGAGGTGTGTCCTGGAGGCCCGCCATGATGTGGTGGGCTTGTGCCTGATCGATCCAAATTGGTACCTGGCGTCGACCACTGGGATCTCGAAGCAGAACGATGGGGCTTCGGCTGGCGGCATCGAGAGCGATGCCAGCGACGCTCATCTCAACCATGGCGACGCTCCGATGCTGACCGATTATGACTAATGAAAATCGCGCGGGCGATGTTTACAGGCCTGGTGCAGTCGGTCGGAACCATTCAGCGTCGTTCGGGAGCCGTTGTGGTGACGGGTTGTGCTCCATTTGCGCCGCTGCTCCTGGGTGACAGTGTTGCCGTGGACGGGGTGTGCCTCACGGTGGCTGAGCTGGTGGCCGATGGTTTTCGTGCTGATGTCAGTGAAGAGACACTGCGCCGAACCACCCTTGGTCGGAAATCTGAACAAGGTGGAGTTGTCAATTTGGAGCCTGCGCTTCGTCTCAGTGACCGCCTTGGCGGTCACTTGGTGAGCGGTCATGTGGACGCTCCTGGTGAGGTGATTCGTGTGGAGGCCCTGCCCCAGTCGTGGCACTTGGACGTGCGTTGGATCGAGCCGCGCTTTGGACGTTATGTGTGTGAGAAAGCCAGCATTGCTGTTGATGGCATCAGCCTCACCGTGGCGGACTGCTGCCCAGAGGGGGTGACTTTTTCATTGGCGGTGATTCCGCACACATGGCAAGAAACCACCCTGCAGGGCTTAGCCGTGGGAGACCGCGTGAATCTTGAGGTGGATCAACTGGCGCGTTATGCCGAGCGCTTGCTGATGGATGCTCCGAAGGGGACTTATCCCAAACCTTCTTCAGCCTCTGCCGAGTTGTCAGCGGATTGGTTGGCCTCGAATGGCTGGTCTTGATCAAGCTGCAGCAGAAGGATCACCCCAGATTCTTTTTGGAGTTCGATTCGAAACTCTTGACCCGGAACTAAACCGAGTTGACGGGTGTAGGCGTGACCGATCAACAAATTTCCATTGCCGTGGACCCGGGTCCGGAACTCGGCTTGACGCCCTCGAGTTCCGGACGAGGACGAGGCGCTACTTCTGGGCAATTGCCAGCCTTGAGCCTCTGCTTTGGCTTCGACGAGCGCTCGATAAAAACTCTTTTTGAGTAGCCGACCACTAGGGCCGACGTAACCGCAACCGCGAGCAATATCGTCTTCCGGCCGATTGCTGAGCGATCTGGCTTTGTCAAGCAGCTCTTTGCCGACCAGCATTGTGGAACTCAATTCATATCAATTTTGGCCTGAATGTTCAATGCAGGCAAGGGATCAGAGCAAATAAAGAATCACAAAAAGAACAACCCAAATCCCGTCAACAAAATGCCAATACAATTCCGCCGCTTCAAGGGGGAAATGATTCTCAGCCGTGACGCGTCCACCTGCTTCGCGGGCTTGCCACCACACGATCAGTGTCATGACGGCCCCGAGGGTGACGTGGAGTCCGTGAAAACCAGTTGCCGCAAAGAATGTGCTGGCGTAGAGGTTGTCGGTGAGTCCAAACGGCAGCGTGAAATATTCCACCATCTGGCTGATTAAGAAGGCAATTCCCAGGGATGCCGTGATCAGGAGCCATCTCCGGCAGCGTTTGTGATCGCTGTTTCGAATGGCTTGCCCCGCTTTGTGAAACGTGGCGCTGCTCACCAGCAGAAGCACCGTATTCAGGATGGGAAGCGGAAGCTCGAGCTCATAAATGGCTCCCTCCGGCAAGGGGTTCACCGCTTTAAAGGTGAGGTATGCAGCAAAGAAGCCGGCGAATGTCATTGCGTCAGCCACCAAGAAGGTGGCTAACCCGAACATTCGGAAGTCGCCATGTTCTTCAACAGCATGGTCGTCGGTTTCGGTGCTGTTGGTGCTTTCGGGTTGGACGGGAAGAGTGCTGGTCATTTGCCGCTGCTCCAGAGATCACGACCGCTCGTGGCGGATAGGTCGATTTCGTTAATGGGTACGCCGTAGCCGTACGGCTCTTTGACAAGGGGTGCTTCTCCTACCCAGTTCTCCACCGGAGGGGGGGAACTGGTGAGCCATTCCGGCGTGAGGGCATTCCAGGGATTATCGCCAGCAATTTTTCCAGAGAAAGCACTTTGAATCACGTTCCAGAGGAAGGGCAGGGTGCTGATTGCCATGAGCAGTGCACCAACTGAACTGATTTGATTGATCAAGGTGAACTGAGGGTCGTATTCAGCTACGCGTCTTGGCATGCCATTCAGGCCAAGCCAGTGTTGGGGTCCAAAGCAAAAATTGAAACCAATAAACGTGAGAGCGCAGTGGAAGCGGCCCAGGTCTTCATTCAACATGCGGCCAGTGAATTTGGGATACCAGTGGTAAATCGAGGCGAAAATCACAAACACTGAGCCTCCAAAAACAATGTAATGAAAATGAGCGACCACGAAATATGTGTCATGCACATGAATGTCGAAAGGCACCTGCGCTAGTGCCACTCCAGTAATCCCTCCGAGCACGAAATTCACGATGAATCCGCAGGAGAAGAGAACAGCGCTGTTTAAGCTAATTTTTCCACCCCATAAGGTGGCCAGCCAATTAAAGAACTTGATGCCAGTTGGAACGGCGATAAATGCAGTGGCAATCGTGAAGAAGAGCCGCATCCAGGGTGGTGTTCCACTGGTGAACATATGGTGTGCCCAAACAATCAAACCCAAAACAACGATGGCCATGATTGAGTAGACCATCGTCACGTAGCCAAACAGCGGCTTGCGTGCATGAACCGGAAGAATTTCACTAACCAACCCAAAGGCTGGTAAGACCATGATGTAAACCGCCGGATGGGAATAGAACCAGAACAAGTGTTGATAGACAACAACGTTTCCACCAAGGGCTGGATTAAAAAAGCCGGTGTGAGCAACAATGTCGAAACTCAACAGGACCAATGTTCCAGCCAGAACAGGAGTTGATGCCACAACGAGGATGCTGGTTCCAAGCATCGCCCAGCAGTACATCGGCATTTGCATCAACTTGAGGCCTGGGCGGCGTAACTTCAGGATTGTGGCAATAAAATTGATCCCACCAAAAATGGAACTTCCCCCCAGGAGAAGAACACTCAGAATCCAGATGATCTGTCCAGTTGCAGGCGTTGTGATGCTGAGGGGTGGGTAGGCGGTCCAGCCTGATTGTGCTGCGCCAGTTATGAAATAACTGGCGACCAACATGATTCCAGCCGGTGGAATCAGCCAAAAAGCCACTGCATTGAGCCGCGGGAAAGCCATGTCCCGCGCACCCACATAAAACGGAATTAAATAGTTTCCAAAGGCCCCGTTCACCACCGGAACAATCCAAAGAAAAATCATCACCGTGCCATGCAGGGTGAGGACTTGGTTGTAAACGTCCCGGGCCATGAAGTCGGACACTGGGCTGGCGAGCTCAGTGCGGATCGCTCCAGCGAGGGCCCCGCCGATCAGATAGAAAATAAATCCGCAGACCAGATATTGAAGGCCGATCACTTTGTGATCAACGCTGAAGCTCAGATACCGCAACCAGCCCGTGGGCTGAAGTTTTGGTGCGGGTGCTGTGCTGGTGGGTGGGAGTGTGACAGTCATCTCAAGCGTTGGCGACTGTTGTGTCGGAGGTAGGGGACGGTTTGGCGTTACTGCTAAACCAGGTTTGCCATTCATCTGCTTCGTCCACCACAACGGTGGAGCGCATTCCCCCGTGATAAGGACCACAAAGTTCTGCGCAGACGATCGGATAACGCCCTGGTCGCGTTGCGGTGAAACTCAATTGAGTGGGCTGGCCAGGAATGATGTCCTGTTTGAGGCGGAATTCAGGAACCCAGAAGGCATGAATCACATCCTTCGATTCCATGCGGAGCGTGATTGGACGATCCGCCGGAACATGAAGTTCTCCTGCGGTGATATCTCCATCCGGATAGTGGAATAAGAAGGCAAATTGCATGGCTGTGACCTCGATGGGTAAGACGTCAGAGACGACTTCCGATCCCACGGAGCCAGAGCTGATACCTCCCCAGATCTTTTCCTCTTGCATCCCTCCCATATGGTCATGGGCCAGAGGAACCATGCCGCCCATACGGTCATAGATGTCGTAGCTGTAGAGGCCAACGAACAGCACCACGATGGCAGGTACTGCTGTCCAAAAGATTTCAAGAGGAAGGTTGCCCTCGATGGCAACTCCATCGCCGATTTGATCGCTTCGCCGTCGAAAACGAACCAGGCTGAAGATCAGGAGACCTGTAATGCCGATGAACAGAATGGTCCCAATTGTGAACAGAACCTTGAATAGTTCGTCGTAAATCGGAGCGTTGATGCTGGCGTCGATCGGCAACAAGTTGATGGTTTGTCCGATCCACAGCCCCCCAAGGACTAAGGCCATACCCAGCACAAGCGTGAGAATGGCGGACGGGATTTGCACGGATTCAATCCCTTACTTCCAACAGCGTATGGAGCAGCGAAGCCATCTCCATGAAGTGATTGTTAAGCCGTCGCTCTTGTCAGCAAAAGTGCACCATTCACGGCTGAAAGATGTTGTACTCGTGCACAAGAGGTGACGCCTGGGATGCCATCGCTACGGTCCAAGTAGATCCTTTGCGAACCTGCCGGCAGGAGCTGGTCGATGACAACGTTTTCTCTACCAATTGTGCGGCGACGCTTGGCTCAGCTTTCGGCTCATCTTGTTGTGGCTGTGGTTGCACTCGTTGTGATCGGTGGGGCAACGCGTGTCATGGAAGCTGGTCTCGCCTGTCCGGATTGGCCCCTCTGTTACGGCACGTTTTTGCCTGGCAGACAGATGAATGCCCAGGTTTTTCTCGAATGGTTTCACAGGCTTGATGCTTTTCTTGTTGGGATTGCCTTACTGGTGCAAGCCGTCGTTTCCATTCTCTGGAGACGGTTGCTTCCCCGATGGATGCCCTGGCTGAGTTTGGCTTTGGTGGGAATGGTCGCGCTGCAGGGGGGGCTTGGTGCTCTCACCGTGCTGCAGCTGCTTCCTCCCGGAATTGTCACGGCTCATTTGGTTCTGGCGCTCACGTTGGTCGCTCTGCTCAGTGGGCTAACCCAGCGACTTCAGCAATCCGTTGCTGTCGCGGCTCCGCTTTGGTGGCGTGGATTGTCACTCTTGGCGTTGTCCGCGGTCATTGGGCAAAGCTTGCTCGGCGCTCGCATGGCGACGACTTGGGCCGCCCAGCGTTGCCTCAGTGGAGGCGATGCCTGTCAGTGGGTTGCTCTGCACCGCTCCACGGCGATGCCCGTTGCAGGCGTGGTGCTCGGCTTCGTGGCTGTAGCGCTACTGGCAGGGGGCTGGGCCCGTCGGCAGTGGCCCTTCTTGACCTTCGTTGGTGTCCTTGTTTTTGCACAAGTAGCCCTTGGGATCACCACATTCCGGCTCGGGCTGTCCCAGCCCGTTGTCACGGTTGCCCACCAGCTTTTGGCGGCGCTGCTGGTGGCGCTACTCGCTGCACTTGCCGCTCGTCGTCCCGATCAAGCCCCCCCCCTTTCGTCCGTCGTTGCTGACGGAACAACCCTGGAGACCTGTCATGGCTGAAGTCACCGCGACCGTCGCGCTCACTCGGGCGGATGTTGTTCCGTCTCGCAAGCGCGTCAAATTACCGGCCTGGCTAGAGGTCGCTAAGCCGCGACTGATTCCACTCCTGTTGGCGACCACTCTTGGTGGGATGGCCTTAACCGAGGGGTGGCCGCTTTCGTCTCCTCGCTTGATCTGCACCCTTGGAGGAGGCGCTTTGGCTTCAGCCGCCGCAGGTGTGCTGAATTGCCTATGGGAGCAGGACTTGGACGGTCGGATGAACCGCACCAGTGGCCGCGCTTTGCCCTCTGGGCGTCTCTCACCCACCACTGCATTCATTGGTGCCATCGCCTGCACCTTTGCGGCGGCGATGTTGCTTGTGAGCGGTGTGAACTGTCTTGCCGCTGGACTATCGCTTTTGGGTTTGTGCAGCTATGTGCTGCTTTACACAGCCCTGCTGAAACCCCGGACCACTCAGAACATCGTCATTGGTGGTGTTGCTGGTGCGATCCCTCCCCTGGTTGGGGCGGCTGCAGCAACGGGGCACATCAGTTTGGGTGGTTGGTGGCTGTTTGCATTGGTGATGGTGTGGACTCCTGCTCATTTTTGGGCCTTGGCCCTGTTGCTCCGGGAGGATTACAGGTCGGTCGGTATTCCAATGTTGCCCGTGGTGAAAGGTCCGGTGGTTACCGCAAGGGCCATCAGTCGCTACGGCTGGGCCACGGTGTTGCTGAGTGGATTTGGCATTTTGGCGCTCCCTACAGGCGGAATGTTTTATGGCCTGATGTTGCTGCCGTACAACAACCGCCTACTTCAATTGGTGCACCGTCTTGCCTCTGATCCCGATAGCCATACCAACGCAAAAAACCTGTTTCGCTGGTCGATTCTCTACTTATTCGGTATTTGTCTTCTCCTGATTTTGAGTCGCTCTGCTTTGGCAGCTCAGCTTGATCAGCAGGTGATTGCGCTCTTGATGACGATGGGTGTTGGCTGAATTCTTCCTAGATTCCTCATTGATATAGGTCCATGACCCCGA
The DNA here is from genome assembly GCA_040260695.1 of Synechococcus sp. SFB_27S_18OctNov_coas_78. Lineage (GTDB taxonomy): Bacteria > Cyanobacteriota > Cyanobacteriia > PCC-6307 > Cyanobiaceae > Parasynechococcus. The sequence goes on from JBDQPG010000001.1 coordinate 47,337, forward strand.
CGTTGCCCGATGGCGATGATTGAACTGAGGCAGCTGTCCAAGGCCTACGGAGCGGTCACCGCCCTCAGCAATCTTGATTTGAGTGTTCCTGAGGGTTGTCTTTATGGACTGCTCGGTCCGAATGGAGCTGGAAAGACCACGACGTTGCGGATCCTCGCCACCCTTTTATCTCCCGATCGTGGTTCGGTTGAGGTGGATGGTGTGGATGCTCTGCAGCATCCAAGGGAGGTGCGCCGCTTGCTGGGTTACGTCGCCCAGGAGGTCGCCATTGACAAAATTCTCAGTGGACGTGAGCTCCTACAGCTTCAGGGTGACCTCTATCACCTGAAGCGTGCAGATCGTGACTGTCGAATTGATGACTTGATCGATCGCCTCGGTATGGAATCTTGGATCGACAGACGTTGCGGTACCTACTCCGGTGGGATGCGCCGTCGGCTCGATTTGGCGGCTGGCCTTCTGCATCGCCCCAGACTTCTTGTTCTGGATGAACCAACGGTTGGGTTGGATATTGAAAGTCGAAGCGCGATTTGGCAGTTGTTGAACCAACTGGTTGAAGCTGGCACAAGTGTGTTGCTGAGTAGCCACTACCTCGAGGAAATCGAAGCACTCGCTGATCGGATGGCAATTATTGATGCCGGAAAGGTGATCGCTGAAGGGACGCCTGAAGATCTGAAGCAACGTCTGGGTGGAGACAGGGTCACCTTGCGCGTGCGCGAATTCAGTGATGCCCAGGAGGCGGCCCATGTTCGAACTGTTTTGGAACCAGTGGAAGGGGTTCGACAGGTTGTGATCAATCGGGCTCAAGGTTTTTCACTCAATTTGGTCATTGAAGGTGAGTCGGTGATTGGGCGTTTGCGTTGCTCGCTTGAGGCGGCTGGTCTTCCCGTCTTTGCACTCGCACAAAGTCGACCAAGCCTCGATGACGTTTACCTTCAAGCCACTGGTCGCACCCTGATGGATGCCGAGCTGGCCATTGCCGGTCAGCGGGACATCAAGCAGGAAAAGCGTCAATCCATGCGATGACCCCGACTCGATGACTTCCCCCGTTCCCCCGATGCCGACGTCAGCTCAAGCTCCTGGGGCTTTGGCAGAACTCACCCAAGAAACATGGGCCTTAACGCGCCGTCTGTTTCTTCAACTGGTACGTCGTCCGTCCACCCTGGTGGCTGGTGTTTTGCAGCCACTGATTTGGTTGGTTTTATTTGGAGCCTTGTTTGCGAATGCTCCTGAGGGCTTACTCCCTGGTGGGATGAGCTACGGACGTTTTCTTGGTGCCGGAGTGATTGTTTTTACGGCATTTAGTGGTGCACTGAATGCCGGTCTTCCTGTGATGTTTGATCGGGAATTCGGTTTCTTAAACCGACTGCTTGTGGCGCCTTTACGCAGCCGTAGTTCCATCGTTTTGTCGTCGGTGATCTACATCACGGCCTTGAGTTTGGTTCAGAGCCTGGCGATCATGATCACCGCTGCACTGCTCGGCTACGGGTGGCCTGGTGTGGGTGGTCTTGCTCTGGTGATGGTCACGCTTTTGCTGCTGGTGTTTGCGGTAACAGCGTTGAGCCTGGGCTTGGCATTCGCCCTCCCAGGACACATTGAGCTCATTGCGGTGATCTTTGTCGCGAATCTCCCTTTGTTGTTTGCAAGCACGGCTTTAGCTCCTTTGTCGTTTATGCCCCCGTGGTTGGGCTGGCTTGCGGCCCTAAACCCACTTACCTTCGCAATTGAGCCCATCCGCGCCGCTTACCGCGGCCCCCTCGATCTTTCGGCAGTTCTACTTGAGGCTCCCTACGGGAGTCTCACTGGGGAAACCTGTCTTTTGGTTTTGTTGGTTCTCACTATTGGGTTGTTTCTTTTGATTCGGCCCCTCCTTAACCGCAAGCTTTCCTGATTCCGTGTTTTCTTCCCCGTTTCAGCAGCCGTCACCCCGTCAGAACCTCCTGGCATCTCAGATTCAGGAGGCACAGCGTTGTGGTGATGAGCGTCAGCTCCTTTTGTTGTCGGGGCAGTGGGTGCATCGCTTTGGCATCAACTCTTTGCCGGTCCATGACGCATCGTTCCCAGACACTTTGGTGCAATCGTTGAATCAGCTCGATACCGGTGCGGTGTTGTCCCCGACTCCCCCCTCTGAGGAGCCTGTAGAAGCAGACGACGCAGCGTTGTGCGATGAGGTGTCTCCACAGGAGGAGTTTTCACAAGAGGTGTTGCCTCCGGCGGAGATCACAGTGGCGGCTTCGGTTGTTGGCATTCCCCAACCCTCTGACGAGCTTGTCGAATCAGACGACGCAGCGTCGCTCGAGTGCTCGCCTCCCCAAGAGCGATTTCGCCAAGAGGAGATCACCGGCATCACCGATGTGCTGGAGTCCAGTCCTGCGCCGTTGCAGCCAGTCGCAGACAGGAAAGTCGTGGTGGCCATGTCTGCTCCACCGATCAGCACCCCCCGCTCGTTGCGTCGCTGGTTACCGCGGGCTGATCAGGCCTTCCCGCAGGCATCATGATTCCGACGTCTGAAGGTTTAGATCAGGGCCTGATCGTCTCTGTGCAGGCACCATGGGGTTCTCCGATGCGGGACCCTGAGGTGATCGCGTCAATGGCCGAGGCTTCTCTTCGGAATGGTGCTGTCGGTGTGCGGTTGGAGAGTCCTGAACACATCGGTGCCGTGCGACGTCGCTGCCCAGAGGCGTTGATTATTGGTTTGTGGAAATGCACCTTTCCCGATAGCAGCGTTTACATCACACCGGGTTGGGCTGAAATCCAGGCGGTCTGGTCGGCAGGGGCTGACGTGATTGCGTTGGATGCAACCGAGCGCTTTCGTCCGGGGGGACAAGTCCTGGCAGATTTGATTCAACGTGCCCGCCAGGAGTTAAGAGCCCCGTTGATGGCTGACGTGGACAGCGTTGCGAACGGTCTGATGGCGTCCGAGTTGGGTTGCGATTGGATTGGAACCACGTTGTATGGATATACCGAGGCCACATCGGATCGCACGCCACCTGGGTTGGATCTGCTGCCGGATCTTCGTCGTGGCCTCGATTCATCTGTGCGCTTGATTTGTGAGGGGGGGATCGGATCCCCAGCCGCCGCTCGATCAGCCCTCGATGCTGGTGCAGATAATGTGGTGGTGGGCACTGCAATCACAGGAGTTGATCTGCAAGTTGCCGCTTATTGCCGAGAGATTTCCGCTTAATTTTTCTTGATTAGGACTTCTCAAATTACTCTGTCGAACAAGATCGCCCTAGCGGAAGGGCTTTAAAATGCAAAACATAAACCATTATTGGGTTTTCAATATCCATCTAATTAATTTTGAAATTTATATTAAATCGCTATCTTGACGATTTTGTTTGATTTTCAAATGAGACTTGTTAGGGCTGCGTAGGAATAGACCGGTCAGTTATGGCGCTTTTAAGGTGATTAGGAGTATGAATGAGTTGCTGGCTGGGTGAAGTCCCTGAAATGAATTGAGCGTGTAAATATTATTCAGATTCGGCAACATGTTGTTAGCGGTTGAAGCAGAAGCGCTGCCTAGTACAAGCAACGCTTCTGTTCATGTGTTGTTTTCATTGGTTCAGGTCTTGATGGCCTTCCCCAGCTTGATCACATCATTCCTGGCATACCCATGCCGCCCATGCCACCCATGCCACCCATGCCGCCCATTCCACCCATTCCACCCATGGGGTCTTCACCCCCGGCTCCAGCGGGTGCTTCTGGTTCAGGTTTGTCTGCAATCACCACTTCAGTGGTAACCAACATGGATGCAATGGACACTGCATCTTGGACAGCCAGTCGCACAACTTTGGTGGCGTCCACGATGCCGGTTGCCATCAGGTCTTCAAAGCCGCCATTAAGGGCATTGAACCCTTTGCCACTTTCACTCATCGTTTGGATCACCACATCACCGTTATGCCCAGCGTTGGTAGCAATTTGGTGGATGGGTGCGGTGAGTGATCGCTGCACAATTTCCACACCAGTGCGTTGATCTCCCTCCAATTGTGATGCCAAGGCATCAAGGTCTTTGGAGAGCATCAGCAAGGTGCTGCCTCCGCCAGCCACGATGCCCTCTTCCACCGCCGCACGGGTGGCATTAAGGGCATCCTCAATTCTCAATTTGCGATTTTTCAGCTCGGTTTCGGTTGCGGCGCCCACCTTGATGACGGCAACACCGCCGGCCAATTTGGCGATCCGCTCGTTCAACTTCTCGCGGTCATAGTCCGAGTCTGTGGCTTCGAGTTCTCGCTTGATCGCAGCGACGCGGTCGCTGACCGCCTCCCGATGCGTGTCGTCCGCAACGATCGTGGTGCTCTCCTTGCTGATCGTGACCCGTCGGGCATGACCCAAATCGTCGAGCGTCACCTTGTCGAGGGTCATCGCTCGGTCTTCGCTAATTAGGGTTCCACCCGTGAGGATGGCGATATCGGCCAATGCGGCTTTGCGACGCTCTCCAAAGGAAGGAGCACGCACGGCAGCCACTTGGAGGACGCCGCGGCTCTTGTTCATCACCAGGGTGGCTAAGGCTTCCCCTTCCACTTCCTCCGAAAGAATTAAGAGTGGGGAACCACTCTTTTGAACCATTTCAAGAACAGGAACTAAGTCAACGATGCTGCTGATCTTTCGATCGGTGATCAGGATGACGGGATTTTCGAATTCACAAACTTGACGATCTGCATCCGTCACGAAATAGGGAGAGCTATATCCGCGATCGAAAGCCATTCCTTCCGTCACCTCCATCTCGGTGGCAAGGGATTTGGATTCTTCAACGGTGATCACCCCGTCAACGCTGACCCGATCCATCGCCTCAGCGATCATTCGACCCACTTCTTCATCGCCACTGGAACTCACCGTGGCGACCTGCTGGATGGAATCACCTTCCACTGCCTGACTCCGCTTCGCTAAGCCGGCAACAATCTGTGCAGCAGCTTTCTCCATCCCACGACGAAGTTCCACCGGGCTGGCTCCCGCTGCTGTGTTGCGTAAGCCTTCGCGCACCATGGCCTGGGCCAAAACGATGGCGGTGGTGGTTCCATCCCCAGCTTTGTCTTTTGTTTTGGACGCCACCTGTTGAATCAGCTTGGCTCCAAGATTTTCAAAAGGATCTTCAAGCTCGATATCGCGGGCAATGGTGTCGCCATCGTTGACGATGTCTGGCGCTCCGAATTTCTTTTCAAGAACAACGTTTCGCCCCTTGGGTCCGATGGTGACCCGAACAGCATTGGCAAGGGCATTCACACCACGCTCAAGGGAGCCGCGGGATTCGTCTGAAAAGGAAAGAAGTTTGGCCATGGTGGCAACTCAGCCGTTTTTCACTGTCCCATAGAACTCAAGCCATTCAGAAGCTCCACCCTGGTGGGGATAGCCGAATCCCAGGCGGATTTGCAGTGCCTTGTGGCGCCACGGTCATTAGGGTTTGTGGATGGCCGACTCGGGAGCAGTTTTTTTTGTATTGCTGGCTGGCTTGGCAGCCACCATGGCCCTCGTCTATGTGCCGTTGCGTATTTTTTTGACGGCTACGGCGCGGTTGCGTCGTCTGCGTTTGCTTCAGCAGATCCGTCGTCTTCGCGAAGAATTGGGCCAGCCCCTGGATGGTTGAGGCTTTAAGCCATCACCATGCCCCCATCCACTTGAAGGACTTGTCCGGTGATGTAGGCGGCAGCCGGATCCCCTGCAAGGAAGCGCACAGCACCTGCCACCTGTTCCTGGGTTCCAAATGTCCCTAGGGGGATGTCTTTCAAAATGGCTGTTGCATCAAGGTCTTTGGTCATGTCGGTGGCGATGAACCCCGGAGCCACGGCGTTCACCGTGATTCCCCGACTCGCTAACTCTTTGGCTGTGCTTCGGGTCAGACCGATCACGCCCGCTTTCGCAGCTGCGTAATTGGCCTGCCCTGCATTCCCCATCAAGCCCACCACGGACGTGATGTTGATGATGCGGCCACTTTTTTGTTTCAACATTGGCCGAGCAATGGCTCGGCAGCACAGAAATACTCCGGTGAGGTTCAAATCGATCACCGCTTGCCAGTCGTCTGTTTTCATCCGCATGAGGAGGCCATCCCTCGTGATCCCTGCGTTGTTCACAAGCACATCGATGCGGCCACTGCGATCCAAGACAGCTTTGATCAGGCCGTCCACTTCACTCTCAACCGATACGTTCGCCTGAAGGGCATAGGCCTTGCCCCCCAGTGCCTGGATCATGTCCACGACCGCATCGGCGGCAGCGGCTGAACTGGAGTAATTCACAACGACTTCGGCGCCTGCTTCGCCCAGTGCCAGGGCGATTGCTTTCCCGATGCCACGACCGCCCCCCGTTACCAGGGCGGTCTGACCAGCAAGGGAGGTGGTGGGGGACATCGCAGACCAGTTGATCGGAGGATCGTAGGGATTCGAGGCCTTTCCCCTCAACCCGGCATTGTTTCAACACTGTCAACGGCTTCGCCAAGAAGTTGTTGAAATCGCGAAAGCTGGATCTTGCTGCCCAGCACGATCAGCAACTGGCCAGGAGCCAATTGCATGTGCCCACCTGGATTTGCGATCAATCGTCCCTGCTCACGGATGGCTAAAACCATGGCTCCGCTACGGCGGCCCAATTCCAGTTCAGCCAGGCTGCGGCCTTGGATCTGCAAAAGATATTGAGGGTTGTTGCTGAGCTGAAATTCTTCGATTTCAAAATCGGACCCTGCGAGAAGCTCCATGAAGTCCAGGGCTAGGGGGCGAAGGGCTGATGCAGCCATGACTCGTCCCCCTGCAACATATGGACTGACGACCACTGAAGCTCCAGCGAGTCGGAGCTTGGCAGTGGCTTCATCACTGCTGGCCCGAGCGATGAGCCGGCAGTCGGGGCGAAGATCCCTCGCACTCAGGATCACGTACAGATTGGAAGCATCTCCTGGAAGCGCTGCGACAAGGCTCTGGCAGCGGTTTAAGCCGGCATCAAGCAGTGTTTCGTCGAGCGTTGCATCGGCTTGCAGCACTTTCAGCCCTTTGGATTCGGCGACGTCACGACGCTGTGCATCCGTTTCAATCACAACGAGGGGAATGTTGTCCCGCAACAGTTGGTCGGCGATCTCTTGGCCGATGCGTCCGTAGCCGCAGAGGATGACGTGATCATGCATGTCTCCCAGCATGCGATGGAAGCGAAACTCCTTCACGCGTCGGAAATAACCTGATTCCTTGAGTCCCAGGACGCGTTGAATGGCGAGCTGAACCACCACAAGACCACCCACCACGATCAGAACGGTGACCAAGCGTCCCTGCGGGGAAAGGGTTTCGACTTCTCCGTACCCAATGGTGCTGACGGTGATTAACACCATCCAGAGACAATCTCCCCAATCCCATCCCTCCGTGAGGCGGTAGCCGCTCGCTCCAGCAATGATCAGGGTGGCGAGAGCGCTGAACGGTCCTCGCCAGGGAGCTGTTAATAACTCCAGTTGTCCCCTGGATCTTCTTCTGCGGCTCATGCCGATGGTGGTTTAAAACCCGAGGGCATCAAGAACCTCTTGTTCAGTTAACGACGCCAAATTGGACCTCTCGCCTAAACAGCGGATGTCGTTGCGTGTCGGGATGTCGTTTGTCGTTGCCCCCAGCGCCACGAGGGGGATCCCGAAATAAACAGCTAACCGCTGCGTGACGGCACAGCTGCTCAGCACCACATCAGCGCAGGCCACGGCAGCGGCCCGTCGTCGCATCGATAGGTCGCGTTCCAAGGTGCTGGATCGCAGCGTCGCAAGACGCGTGGAGATGCTCTTGGGAAGTGTCAACCACCGTTCTCGAGGCCAGTCTTGATCCAATGAGGATGGAGCAAGAATCAGCATCGGCCCATCCCCAGGCGGCTGGCTCGAGCGGGCCTTCTCCAGCTCTTGGCTTGGTAGGGCGAGGCGAAACGCATCGGCATTCAGGTTGCAGCCCAGAGCGGTGAGGTAGGGAGCAAGCCGTTGGGCTGCACAGCCATCTCCTTCTTGAACCTGCTCTGTGCAGGCAAAGCCTGATCTTCCGATTCGACTTGGAATATGGCTCATCGACAGCATCAGGTTGACCTGCTGTCCCTCGGCAAAATTGATGCAGACTTGAAAATCAGGCTCTCGCACATTGCCGAGCAAATTGGCCCAATCAGCAAGGCTGGGGCCTGCCTCGAAGCCGAAGGGGAACACCTTCTCAACGCAGGGAAGCAGCTGCCAAGCGGCGCTCACTCCCGGATCGCAGGCCACAAACAAGGACGCATCGAGTTGCTGACAGAGGCTCTCGAGGGCGGGTAAACGATCCAGTTGGTCTTGTGACGAGCCAGGGCTGAGAGCAAGAACTCGCATCGATGCGCCGCGATCCAGGGTGCGAGCTGATTGTATGGAGAACGTTTCCGCCTGCTCGTGGCAGGAGTCGCTTGTGCATCTGTTAATTGCTGCGGCGGGGAGTGGTCGCCGCATGGGTGCGGATCGAAACAAGTTGCTGTTGCCTTTGTTGGGGCGGCCTTTGATCGCTTGGACCGTGGAGGCAGCGTTGAGTGCTGCTCAAATCAGTTGGATCGGAATCGTTGGCCAGGACATTGATCGAGCTGAGATCCTTGACGCAGTTGGGCCCGTGGAGAAACCCCTGGTTTGGATTCAGGGAGGGGCGACCCGTCAGGAATCAGTGCTGCGGGGTCTGGCAGGACTACCGGAGGGTGCACGTCACGTGCTGATTCATGACGGTGCCCGGTGTTTGGCCCAACCGGACCTCTTTGATCGGTGTGCCATTGCCGTGGGGGCTGGGGCTGCATTGATTGCTGCAACGCCGGTTACGGACACGATTAAGCGAGTGGATGGGAATGGAACGATCCGTGACACCCCTGATCGGGCGGAGCTTTGGGCTGCACAAACGCCGCAAGGGTTTGAGGTGGAGCAGCTCCGCCAAGGCCATGCAAGAGCCAAAGCGGAGGGGTGGAGCGTCACGGACGATGCATCGCTCTATGAGCGTCTGGGTTGGTCGGTGCAGGTGCTTGATGCCGGCCCTTCGAATATCAAGGTGACCACCCCCTTTGATCTCACTGTCGCTGAGGCAGTCCTGAGTTCACGGACGAGACACTGAGTCGCCCAGCGTCTCCATCCAGATCAGCCATCGCACCTAAGGGAAGAGCAGCGTTTCCGCATCGATGGCCGACGGGGAGATCAAACACCCTCGGAATGTTGAGGTCTGCTGTGCGCTCGTCCAGCACCTGATTCAGGCTGAAACGGCGAATCGAGGCGCGACCGTCTTCTCCGTCGCTTTGTTCGTCGTCGCAACCTTCAAAATGTCCAAATCCAAGACCTGCTAGTTGATCGAAGGCTCCGCATAACCGCCATTGGGTCAACATGCGGTCGATTCGATAAGGCGCTTCACCAACGTCTTCAAAAATCAGAATGGCATCGTTGAGGTTTGGCAGGTGCGCGGTTCCTAAAAGGTGTGTCGCCACCGTGAGATTGGCCACGATTAAGGGCCCAGAAACTTGTCCTCCCCCTGTGCCCCGGCCTTGCAGATCAGGGATTGTTTCCCCAAATAAAAGTCTCCGCAAGCGCTCTTGGCTCCATTCGGGTTCGTCCGCAAGGGTGGTGAGCAGCGGTCCATGAACCCCTCCAGCGAATCCAGCAGCCAACCGTGCCCAGAGCAAGGCCGTGACGTCCGAGAAGCCCAGCAGCCATCCAGGCTGCCATTTGATTGTTGTTTCGAGCAGCCGGGCTGCCCCCCATCCACCGCGGGCACAGGCGAGCAAAGCCGTCTCGACGTTCGGTTCTAAATCAGCCCGTCGCTGTTGATCACTTCCAGCTAAGTATCCCCAGTGGCGCTCACATAAGGCTTGGGGATGCACGGTCAGGCCCCAGCTTTCAAGCAGCTTGATCCCCAGGTTCAATCGCTCATCGCCGTCCAAGGCAGAGCTGGCTGCCACGCAGAACACACCGTCACCGGGTCGTAAGGGTGATGCGGGGTGGAGGCGATCCATCAATTCAATGCCCTTGCGAAGACCAGTCCGATCAGCAACAAACTGCCCACTTGAACCTGCCGACTGAAGTGACGAGCAAACAGGGCCATGGAGGCTTTCTCTCGCGTGAGGGGTGCGCAACTGACTTGCATGAGGACCGTTGCCATGAGCCAAAATGGCCAAAATGGCGCTGTGACCTCGGCCGTTGTGGCTGCGACGGCCATGGCAAGACAAGTGAGCCCATAACAAATCCGAACCACTGTCGTGGCGGTATCACCCAGGCTCAGCGCGCTGCTGCGCAAGCCAATTTCGGCATCATCTCGCCGATCCGCCATGGCATAAACGGTGTCGAATCCAAAGGTCCATAGCAAGGTGGCGATCCAGCAGCCAAGGAGAGCTGGATTCCAGTTCAATTGGGCTTCTGCCGCAGCCCATGGGATCAGAACGGCAAAGCCCCAGCACAGGGCAAGAATGGCCTGGGGAAACGCAAACCAGCGCTTGGCAGAGGGATACAAAAGAATCGGTGGCAGGGCGGCCACCGCCAAGGTCAAACATAGGCCTCGACTGTCGTCAGGAAGGTTCAGGACGACAGCCAGGCTGACCAGAAGCAGCGCAATCAGAAGATATCTGGCTTGGGAACGTTGAAGCGCTCCACGCGCTAAGGGTCGACCTTGGGTTCGTTCGACTTGGCCATCAAAGCGTTGGTCCCAAAGATCGTTGGCGATGCAGCCAGCTCCACTCACCGCCAGTCCCCCGATCAAAATCAGTCCGACCAAGGAGGCACTGGGAGGAGCCGATGGGGTGAGCCAGAGAGACCACCCGGCTGGTATCAGCAAGATGAGTCGCCCAGATGGTTTGTTCCAGCGGAGCAATTCGATCCAGGGGCGGAGGCCGTGGGTGCTGCTATTCACAGGGAGTGAGATTTAAAAACGAGGGTTCCGGTCTGATCAACGTTGGTATCAGTGCCAGAGTGGACATATGTCAGGCCAACGTCATTCATGTCGGAAGCTGGGACCGCTGATGTGACCTCTGGAAGCCCTCAGGGATTGTCGCTGTCCCAGGGGCTTAAGTCTGGTGGACGAAGGCTGGTTGCTGCGATTGATATCGGCACCAATTCGACGCATTTGTTGGTGGCTTCGGTGGATCCCGCCCTCGGCACCTTCAGCATCGTTCAGGCGGAAAAGTCCACAACACGTTTGGGCGAGCGTGATCCAGATACGGGTGAACTCTCAGCCGCTGCGATGGAACGCGGCTTTGAAACGCTGCGTCGCTTTCTTGATCTAGCGAAGAGTCATCAGGTTGAGCAGGTGGTCACGGCGGCGACCAGTGCTGTACGCGAAGCCCCCAATGGGCGTGATTTCCTGCAAAGCATTAAGGAAGAGTTGGGGATTGAAGTTGATCTGGTCAGTGGTCCAGAGGAGGCCAGGCTGATCTATCTCGGCGTTCTCTCGGGGATGTCCTTTGGCGAGAGGCCTCATCTACTTCTTGATATTGGCGGTGGCTCGACCGAGCTGATCTTGGCGGACAGTCGAGACGCTCGTGCGTTGACGAGTACCCGAGTGGGAGCTGTGCGCCTTCAGAGGGATTTCATCAAAGAGGAGCCCATGTCTCCGCAGCGACGATCCTTCCTTCAGGCGTTCATTCAAGGTTCCCTAGAACCTGCCGTGGACAAGGTTCTGCGTCGCATCAAAGCTGACGAAAAACCCGTTTTGGTCGCCACCAGCGGGACAGCGATGGCGATTGGTGCTCTCGCTGCCGGTGAGGACGACCGTCCTCCGCTCAAATTCCATGGCTACAAAGTGTCTCGCTCCCGTCTTGACCGGGTTGTCGAACGGCTTGTCGTGATGACGCCGGCGCAACGTCGGGAGATGTCTGCCATCAATGATCGCCGCGCCGAGATCATTGTTCCAGGTGCATTGATTTTGCAAACCACGATGAAGATGTTGGCCGTCGACGGCCTTGTGCTCAGTGAGCGAGCCTTGCGCGAAGGTTTGATCGTGGATTGGATGCTGCGCCAAGGTCTGCTGGAAGACCGGTTCAGCTTTCAGAGCAGCATCCGCCAACGGACGGTGATCCATCAGGTTCAGCGATTTGCCGTGAATCAAGAGCGGGCTGAAAAGGTGGCCTCCCATGCCCTCACCCTCTATGACAAAACCAAGGGCGTGATCCATCAAGACGATGGCCAAGGCCGTGAGCTGTTGTGGGCTGCCTCGATGCTGCATACCTGCGGGCAGCACATCAACCTCAGCGCTTATCACAAACATTCGTGGTACCTCATTCGCCACGGAGAATTGCTCGGTTACTCCGAGTCAGAACACGTCATGGTGGCAGCGATTGCGCGCTATCACCGACGCAGTCTTCCCAAAAAACGCCATGAATCATGGCAGGTTTTAAGAACACGGGAGAACAGGAAATGTGTCGCTGAGATGTCGCTATTGCTCAGACTTGCAGCGGCGATTGATCGTCGTCCAGATCCTGTCGTGGAGGTCCTGGGTGTCGAGGCATCCCCAAATAAGCTTCGGTTAACGCTCGTTCCTGATCGCTCGAACCGAGATTTGAGTTTGGAACAGTGGAGCTTGGAAAGTTGTGCTGACACCGTTCGCGAAGCCTGCGGTGTGGAACTCAGCGTGAGCCTTCAGGATTGAGGGGCATCCACTCAATCGCGCCAATGGTCCCCAGCACCATTGGTTCACGATTGGGAATCGACACCGTCACCAGATCAGGTCGTCCTGCATAGATCTCGATTTCATCGGGGTTGTCGATGGTTCGTTCCCCGTCAAGGATGCCCTCGAATTCGATCGTGCCCTGGCGGCGCAGGGCGATCCAGCTGGGCTCTTTGCTGCTGATCGTGATGGTGTTTGCGGTGGGGGGCTCCACTTCGCTGCTGCTCGATGGAACAGGAGCGTCAGCGGGTGCTGTGGAGATGCTTTTTTGCGTGGTGGTTTGTTTTGTTGCGGTATCGAGGGCTGGATTGGATTGGGGCTGTTCGATCAGTTCAAGCAATGCCGGCCGTTGGACCCAGGCAAGGGCACCGAGGGCTGCTGCTCCAATCAAGACCAGCCAAGTCCAATCTCTCCTTTGTTCAGGGCGAGATGATTGTTGAAGGGGGCGCGAAATTGGGCTCTTGGGCTGCGTTTTTTGCACCTTGAACCCTGCGCTTTCGGACAGGGAGCCGAGAGAGGCGACCAAGGCATCAGCATCAAGCTCGAGATGATTGCTGAGTCTCCTCACCATGGCTTTGATGAAGACTGGCTCTGGAAGCTTGTCCCGATTGCCAGACTCAAGCGCTGCTAGTTGTTCAATGCCCAAATGCATTCGATCAGCGAGTTGCTCTTGGCTTAAGCCCTTTGCAAGACGACGTTCAGAAAGCTGTTGCCCGACAATGAGTAAACCAGTGTTTGGCTCTTGATTGTTAGTGGGCGTCAAAACGTCCATGCAATAGTTGTATCAACCAATAGATCGACTTTACTAATTTTCTCTAAATTGACACAGGTTTTCTAACAAGACACAGAAGGAAGCGTCCATGAAATATGGGCGATACTGGATTCGAACCAGTGACCCCTTCCGTGTGAAGGAAGTGCGCTACCACTGTGCTAATCGCCCGCACAAACCAATCTTAGACCACTGCCTTTTTAGGAACTGGGCCTGAACAGATGGTCGTGATCGGGGGAATAGAGCCGTGACCGTTGCGGTCCGCGAGCCAGTGCTGGACTCACCAGATACAGCGTTGTGCGGATCAACGCATGCTTTTGGGTGAAAGCTGTCATCTCGTGAAGGGGGATGACGGAGAGCAATTCATCGGGCCAGCTCACGCGATGTCCTACCGCTACTGGGGTGTCTGCTGGATAGTGCTCCAGAAGGGTGGTTTGCACGTCCTCCACGTGGCGAGCGCTGAGATAGAGGCAAAGGCTGGCCTTCAGGGCAGCAAGTCGACTCAAATTTTCACTGTCTGGAACACCAGTGCGCCCTCCGGCTCGTCCCAGGATGATGGTTTGCACGACCCCGGGAATCGTGAGTTCGCTCGCCAGGCCTGCCGCTGCTGCTTGATAAGCGCTGATCCCGGGCACAACCTCCACCGGAATGTTGTGGTCTGTCAGGGCACAAATCTGTTCGTTGATCGCGCTGTAGAGGGCCGTGTCGCCGTCGTGAAGGCGAACCACACGCTTCCCGCTCTTTTGCCGATCAATGAGCAACGGGATCACCTCTTCCAAGGTCATCGTGCTCGTTCGGATTTTTTCGCATCCGTCGGGGGCCAGTTTGGTGATTCCAGGGCAAACCAAAGAATCCGTCCAGACCAAAACATCAGCAGATCGCAAGCGATCTGCTGCCCGCAGGGTCAGAAGGTCCGAAGCTCCAGGACCGGCTCCAACGAAACTGACGGGATGCATGGGATAAAGAATTGAAAGCTGACTTGGAGCGTGGCTTCAGTTTGATCGAAAGCCAGGATCTGGCAGTGGTTTCTTTCGGCCATAGAGGCACCAAAGGCCAATGCCTCCGGTGGCGGCCAGCACCCCACTCATGAGCTGGGCGATCCGGATGCCGCCCTCGCAGGCGGGTGGCAGGGCTCCAAGACAAAGAGAGTCGATGCGTAGGCCTTCAATCCATACCCGTCCGAGGCTGTAGCCCACTAAGTAAATACAACTCATCGCGCCGGCTGGAAGTTTGCTGAGATGCTTGGACCCCCATCGAAAAAGAAGAATTAAAATAATAAATAGGGCTAAATTCCAGAGCGATTCATATAAAAATGTTGGGTGAAAATATTCCTTGTTTGCGTAAATGATTGGTCGATTTTGTGTTGGAATGAAGAGTTTCCAGGGTAGGTCTGTTGGAATTCCAAAAGCCTCTGAGTTGAAAAAGTTTCCCCAGCGACCGATGGCTTGTCCGAGGGCTACAGATGGAACAAGAACATCGAGCACATCCCAGAAGGGTTGTTGACGCCATCTGCAGAACAGAATCAGCGTGAGGGTTCCGGCAATTAAGGCGCCGTGAATGGCGATGCCGCCTTCCCAGATGGCAAGTGCTCTTAAGGGAGTGGCTGCATAGTTATGCCATTCAAAGGCAACGTAATAAATCCGTGCTCCGATCACGGAGAACAGCACAAGTAGGGGGAGTAGGTCGCTGATGAGCCCCGTTTCAAGCTTGCGCTGCTGTGCGAGTCGGCTGGAGAGGTTGAGCCCGATCAAGACCGCTGCTGCAATCAGCAAGCCATACCAACGCAAAACAAAAGGCCCGAACTGAAACAGCTCGGGCCCAGGAGAAGCAAACATCAGGTTTAGAAGTTCCCTTCAGCGGCTTGTACTTTTTCAATCTGCCGCTTCTTCAGCACCAGCATGATTTGTGCAATGGCCACCGCGGCAAAGAAGGCCAGTAGGCCATAGATGCGGACAGGGTTCTGCAACACGATCTCAGCATCCACTTGGCCGAAGCCACCCACGTTTGGGTCGTTGGTGATCGCATCGCCAGCTTCGACTGTGTCGCCCACAGTCACCAGCAGCTCGGGGCCCACTGGGATGATTTCGTTTGTGCTGCTGCCATCAGCGGCCTGAATGGTGATCACACTGGCGCCATTGTCACCAGCATCGATTGAGGCGACTTTGCCCGCTGCGGGAGCGGTGTAAACGGTGTTGTTGCTTTTTTCACCGGTTGGGTACACCTGGCCACGGCCACGGTTGCCGCCGACATGGATTTGGTACTTACCAAAGTGAATGTTGCTGTCAGTGGCGGGGTCAGGCGACAGCACAGGGAAAACAATTTCCTGGTTTTGATCACCAGGGATCGGTCCCACCAGGAGGATGTTGGGCTGATCGTCGCTGTATTGGGTGAAGTAAACCCCCTCGGTCTCCTCCTTGATTTCATCCGTCCAGCGATCTTGCGGGGCCAAGGTGAAGCCCTCGGGCAGCATCACCACAGCACCAACTTGCAGTTGCACTTCGCTGCCATCGGCGCCAATTTCCTTGATCCCTTCCTCGTAGGGAACTTTGACGCTCGCAGTGAAAACGCTGTCGGGAAGAACCGACTGAGGCACCTCCGCTTGGGTCAGCTTTTTGGCGAGGTGACAGTTCGCGCAAACAATTTTGCCGGTGGCTTCTCGGGGACTGTCGTAGTTCTGCTGAGCCCAGAACGGATAAGCCCAGCTTGCGCCTGGAGCAATCAGCAGGGCTAGGCCGATAACCAGCGAACCGAGAACAAGGGAGAGATGGCGACGCATGGAACGGTGAGGGGAGAGTGCAGGCGTTGGAGGGAGGAGATCAGGCCCACCAGGGCTTGTCGCCGGTTCGGAAGTCGGTTTCAGACCACACACTGACGAAGACGTTGTCGTCTTCAACGCTGACATTGGCGAGTGCCAGGGAGAGAGGGGCAGGGCCGCGAACAACCTTGCCGGTGGCGTCGTACTGACTGCCATGGCAAGGACACATGAATTTGTTGGCGCCGCTGTTCCAAGGCACCACGCAGCCCAGGTGGGTGCAGATGGCATTGATGCCGTAGCTGCCGATGGCGTCGGCACCTTCAACAATCAGATAGGTGGGATCACCTTTGAGGCCCTGAACCAGGCTGCGGTCGCCCTCTGGGTGGCTGGAGAGCCAGCCACTCGCGGTGATGGCATTGCCCAGCTCGTCTTTGGCACTCGTCCCTCCACCGCTACCAGCGGCTTTGGGAGGAATGAAGTAATTCGCCACTGGGTAGAGGGCTCCCAGGGCGACACCAGTCACAGAACCGAACGTCAGCAGATTCATGAACTGCCGACGACCCATTCCGGGCACATCGCTCGAGGGAACTTGGGTCATGGCGGACGTTCATCCAGCACGTAATGGCGATCATTATGGACGCATAACGGCTTGTCACGCTTTGCAACGACTGGCCTTTCCCGCTGTTCGCCAACAAGATTTCTGTGCTTGATCCTCGCTCTTCATCCGCTGCTAATCCCCTCGGCGTAGAGGAGGTCATCGGCTGTCTTCGCCAGCGCTGGCGGGCGACTTACGACCTTCAGCTCGTGGTTCGACGCCGTCGTCTTTACCTGCATGTGATGTGGGCGTATTTAGAGCAACAGTCCTTCCCAATGGACGAAAACAGCTATCGAGGCCATCTGGCAGAAGTCCTGGATGTTGTGAATCGTCTTGGTTTGGCCGGTGAAGTGCGCGATTGGTTGTCCACAACGCGTGACAAACCACGCCTTGGCAAAGCCCTAAGCCTTCAATTGCAGCTCGAGGGGCCTGAGGCGGAGAGCTTGCTCAAAGAGTTTCTGGTCTGACTCTCTCGGTGATAGCCACAAGTCCGACTCCCACAAAGAAGAGGCCCGTCATTGCGCTCGCTAAGAGCAGCATGGTGATTGGGTCGGTAGAGGGGGTGAGTACAGCTCCTGCAAGAGCTGAACCCAGCACCACCCAGCGCCAAGCTCCCAACATCGAACGCCAGCGGACGAGTCCAAGGATTCCTAGGAGTAATTGCAGAACAGGAAGTTGAAAGGCCAGCCCCGTGGCCAGCATCAAGAGCAGTACGAAATCGAGATAGCGCTCAATCGACCAAAGGGGTTCCACCACATCAGCTCCGTAGCTCACCAAGAAGTTCAGTGCAGCTGGAACCAGGGCCCACCAGGCGAAGCTGAGACCCACGAAAAACAACACGGCGGACCCTGCAACGGCCGGGGCGATTAAGCGGCGCTCCTGCAGGGTGAGGCCCGGTAAAACGAACGCCAATAACTGAAAAAGCACATAGGGCAAGGCCAGCGTCAGGCCTGCATAGCCAGCAACTTTTAGAGAAACAAATAGAAATTCCCCCGGCGCTAACTGCAGGAAGTGAATTCCCTTTGCCGGTGCTTCTAGGAGGCGGACCAGAGGCTTGACACCCACCAAGCAGAGGGCAGCACCAACCACAACGGACAGGAGGCTGCGCAAAACTCGCCCCCGTAATTCCTCTAAATGCTCCAAGAGGGGCATCTCCACCTCATGGGGTAGGTCGGCATCCGCCGGACCTCGTCCAATACGAATCGGTGGAGGTGGTTGTAAGGCTGGGGGACCTTCGGGGCGATCAGGCACGGACGCGAGAGGGGCGAAGTATCAAGTCAGCCCGGCTTTTGAACCAAGCTAGGGGGAAAGAGGCGTTGCTTTACGCGTTGAGGATTTCCCCAGCGAATTTCGCCGGATCCATGGCGAACGGTGCCGGGTCCGGCTCCAGCAATCCGCTGCAGTTGATCGGTCGGAACCATCACCACCGACGCGAGGGAGTTCCCCCGTGCTCGACTGAAATAAGCGGCTAGATCAGTCGCGAGTTGAAGGTCATCTTCATCGACCAGACCGTTGGAGCTTTTGAGCACGACGTGGCTGCCCGGACACTCCTGGGCATGAAACCAAAGGTCGCCACTACGGGCCTGCCGCAGACTGATCCAGTCGTTTTGACGATGATTGCGACCGACTTGAACCAAGACGCCACTGGGGCTTGTGAGTTCCAAAGGTTGTGGCTTGTTCTGTTTTTGCTGACGTTTTGATTTGGGACGTTCCCCTGGTGAAAGGAGCTCATCGAGTTCCCGTTGAAGTTCTTGCAAGCCGGTTCTTCGCGCTAAATCGTCTTGCCACAACGCCTCGAGTTGCTCTTCGATGAAGCCTTCGCTGCCGTGAATCAGGGCCAAGCGCTGTTGGTGATGATCGATTCGTTCATTCAGGATGTCGACCGACCGGCGCAATTTTCGGGCCCGTTTGTAGAGCTTTTGTGCCTCGTTGATTTGGTCTCGGTTGGGTTGCTGCAAGCAGAGCAGCGCATCCGCTTGTTGCTGAAGCTCGGCATGGTTCTCGGTGGCCTTCAGTCGTTGTTGCTGGTCTCGTAACGCTGATTCTTCTTTCGTACGCCAGCGTTCCATCTTGTGCAGGAGCTCTTCTTGGGCTTTGGCCAGGACTTTGTGTCCGAGGTGCTGTTGATACAACTGGCCCAAGTTGAGGGCGAGCGACTGCTCCGTTGGCTGCTCGGGGGGCTCGGTTGGATTGGCGTCCCAAACCTGGTAGCTGCCATTGGGATGGATCTGGAGGGCAAAGCGTTCTTGGTCGATTTGGTCCAGCCATCGACACCAGCGGCGATGCAGGGTTTGCCATTGGTCGGCCTCGAGCTGATCCACAGGCGTTGTCAGCCAAGTCCCCGCTAATTGATTGGCCAATGCGGGGCTGACCCCTTGATAAGTCTGTTGAAGTGCTTTCTTCAGCGGGATTGGAATCAAGCTCAGCCGCTCTTTCCAACGCGCGAAGGGCTCCAATTTGTCCGGTCGATGTCCTTGAAGCGGAGGCGGTGGGCAGTAGTCGTCGCCGGTACTGATTGGACGAATTCTGGATTGATGGTCACGGACCTGACGTCCTGGGGCGATGACGCGCCTCTGTTCATCCAGCAACAACAGGTTGCTATGGCGACCCATAAGTTCCAAGACCAACACCCGTTGGATCGGCTCGCCTGGTCGGGTCGCGAATTGAAATTCCACCACGCGTTCGAACCCCTCCTGGTGGAGGTTCACGAGGGCTAATTGACGCAGGCTGTGTTGGAGTTGCTGGGCCAAGGTGCTGCCCGAACCTTCCCGGGGTGGGGGCAGCACCTCAGTGAGGCGGGGTGAGTCTGCCTGCCAGCTCAGTTCGAGCCAGACCATGCCTTGAAGGCTGCGAAACCCCAATTGGATGGTGCCTGGGGCTGGTTGTTGTGCTTTTTCGAAACGACTTGGAAGGACACGGCCGCGCAGATCCCACAGCACCGCCCGGAGGGTCGTGAGATCCATGGGTTGAAGACTGGCCGTCGCGATCACCAATGGGCAGTGGGAAGCTTCCTACTCTGCTTGCTCACGCAGTTCTCCGGATGGCAGATAACGGCAGGCTCACCGTGCTTACAGGACCGAGCGGCGTTGGCAAGGGAACGTTGGTGAAGCGATTGCTCGATCAAAATCCTGAAATTTGGCTTTCGGTTTCAGCAACAACGCGGGGGCCGCGGGCGGGAGAAGAGGAGGGTGTGAGTTATTTCTTCCATGATCGCGACACCTTTGAAGCCCTTGTCGCGGCAGGCGGTTTGCTCGAGTGGGCCGAGTTCGCCAGCAATTGCTACGGCACTCCCCGCGCGCCGGTGGAGGAGCATCTTGCGGCGGGTCGGCCTGTGCTTTTGGAAATTGAGCTCGAGGGGGCACGACAGGTGCGCAGCAGCTTCCCAGAGGCTTTTCAGGTTTTCCTAGCTCCCCCTAGCTTCGAGGAGTTGGAACGGCGGATTCGTGGTCGCGGTACCGATACGGAAGATGCGATTCAACGTCGTCTGGCCCGTGCTCGAGAGGAGCTCCATGCACAGGGGGAATTTGATGCGGTGGTGATGAATGACGACCTTGAGGAGGCGTTGAAGCAACTCGAAACCCACATGCAATTGCACGACGCTTAAGCGACGCTTCGAGGCATCAGCCATAAAAAAGCCCCCTCTGGAAGGGGGCTTTTGCAAACGATGGTGATGCGTTGGGGACGCTTTACATCGGGTGGAACAGAAGATCGGGGAAAAAGCGATTCCATTCGATCAGAATTCCAGCTGTGGCTGTGAACCAAATCGCTGCAACAACTGGTGCGGTGGTGAGGAATTTTTTCATGGGTTCCGACGGTGGTGATGGGGCAGAGGATCAGCGAGGGGAGACGGTCACCTTGGCGTCGTCTTCCGTCAGCTTTCCGCTGGTCAATTCCCCGAAGGCAGCCAGGGGCCAGGTGGCAGATGCCAAGAGGCTTTTGAACGCAATGCTGAGATCGATTTGGATCTCATTCATGGCAGCGTTCTTGCCGCGGGTTGCTTTGAGATATTCGCGACCAGCCCAGCCAATGCACCCATTGATGTAGAGGAACATGATCCCGGGAAGCACGAAGTCACCGGCGTGGCTCCAACGGCCATCAACGATGAGATGGGGCAAACCATCTTCTCCGCAAACCGCTTGGCTGTACATCTCAAACCGGGCCTTGGCCTGGGGTGTTGCAGCAGCAGAAGCGCGTTGCTGGAAGCGTGCGCTCTCAGCACAGGGGGTTAATCCGGCCACATCCGCCTTTGCGACGGGGGCGAAGCCGAACACCAGGAGGGTCGAGAGCACAACGGCGAAAAGACGACGCATCGGACGATTCCTGTTTTTAAACTGCCTGATGAAAGGCAGGATGTCTCTTGCGGACAGTAGGTGAGGGCCTCGACCACAATGCATACGGTGCTTGCCCTCGAAACAAGTTGTGACGAGTCAGCCGCTGCGGTTGTACGGCTGAGGGCCGACGGCAGCGTTGAGGTTTTGGCATCCAAAATCGCCTCTCAAGTGGAGGAGCATGCCCTCTGGGGTGGGGTTGTTCCGGAGATCGCCTCACGTCGCCATGTGGAGGCCTTGCCGTCCTTAGTGCACGGCGTTTTGCAGGAGTCCGCTCTATCGATTTCCGATCTGCAAGCGGTTGCAGCCACAGTGGCGCCGGGTCTCGCTGGTGCCTTAATGGTGGCCTCGGTGTCGGGTCGGACCCTCGCGGCATTGCATCAAGTGCCTTTTTTGGGGATCCATCACCTTGAAGGACATTTGGCCTCAGTTGCTCTGGGTGAGACATTCCCATCGCCTCCTTACTTGGTTCTGTTGGTGAGTGGTGGCCACACAGAATTGATTCGTGTGGGCCTCCATGGGGAGATGGAACGACTTGGCCGAAGCCACGACGATGCCGCCGGTGAAGCGTTTGACAAGGTCGCCCGGTTACTGGGTCTTGGCTATCCCGGCGGCCCCGCGATTCAAGCGATTGCTGCGACCGGCGATGCCAAACGCTTCTCATTACCGAAGGGAAGAATTTCGTTGCGCGGTGGTGGGTTTCACCCTTATGACTTTTCCTTCAGCGGATTGAAGACCGCCATGCTGCGCACCGTTGAGGCGTGGCAATTGACTGGGGTTGATCTGCCCATGGCTGATCTGGCCGCCAGCTTTGAACAGGTGGTGGCAGAGGTGTTGGTGGAGCGCAGTGTTCGTTGTGCTTTGGATCACAACCTCTCGCAGCTTGTGATGGTGGGAGGTGTTGCAGCGAATCAACGGTTGCGCATGCTGATGGCCAAACAGGGCAAGCACCATGGCGTTGACGTGTCGATTGCACCTCTTGCCTATTGCACCGACAACGCAGCCATGATCGGCGCGGCAGCGCTCAGTCGGTTGAAGCGAGGGGCGATGTCCTCGAGCGATGAAACCGGCGTGGCAGCACGCTGGCCGTTGGAACGGGCCGATGCGCTTTACGAAGCATTACCTGCCTTTTAAAAAAAGCCCGTAAGGTGGCACACAAATTAAGAGGGGGCATGGCAGACCAAACCGGGCAAAAAACAGCAGTTCAATCGCCTGAGCCAGTGGGCTCTGCAGAGCTCAATGAGTGGAAACGAGGCTTCACCCCTCAGGCTGAGATTTGGAATGGTCGGCTCGCCATGATTGGTTTGTCGGCGGGGCTAGCCGTCGTCCTCGTCTCCAGGGTGTTCAACGCGGGCTAATTGGTTCATCCTCCCGCTCAATGTCTGCCCCGTAGGGCCTGGGCGAGCTCGTTGGGCTTCAAGCTCGCCTGAATTGCCAAATCCCCATCGACGCGACCTGCCTCTACAAGCGCTTGAAGCGATTGGTTGCTGGTAACCATGCCATCGAAGCTGCTACGCGACATGATTTCCTCCACTTCATCGAGTGAGCCTCGTTGGATGTAATCCCTGCATGCATCAGTGTTGACCAAAATGTCGTGGTAAGCAGCTCGCTTTTGATCACTGGTGCGAATCAACCCTTGAGCAATCACGCCCACTAAGGATTCAGAAAGGGAGCGGCGAATACTCGGTTGTTCTTCGGGGGCGTACATCCCGAGAACGCGCTCGACGGTTTTGACAGCAGAGTTGGTGTGCAACGTTCCGAACACAAGGTGGCCGGTTTGTGCGGCTTCAAGGGCTGTCGATAGGGTTTCCTGATCTCGAATCTCTCCCACCAAGATTACATCTGGATCCTCCCGTAGGGCAGCCCTCAACGCGTGATGGAACTTCAGGGTGTTCAAGCCCACTTCGCGGTGCCGAATCAGAGAGTTTCGACTTTCATGCACAAACTCCACCGGATCTTCGATGGTGAGGATGTGGCAGGTTTTGTTGCGATTAATCCAATCAATCATGGCGGCCAAGGTTGTGCTCTTGCCAGAACCAGTCGGCCCGGTAATCAGAACAAGCCCTTTGGGACGAGCTGCCAGGTCTTTGAGAACCTCAGGAAGGTTGAGCTCTTCCATGCTGAGGATGGTTTGAGGAATGAGCCGCAGCACCATGGCCGGGCCACGCAATGAATCGAGCAGATTGATGCGTACGCGTACGAATGGGAAGGCGTAGGCGCTGTCGAGTTCTTTGTCGCGAAAAAACGAGTCAATTTGCTGTGGCGAGAGAATCTCTCGAAGCCATCCCTGAAACACCGTGTCATCGGTGATCGGCCAGTCGGTGGCCTGAATCTCGCCTCGCGCTCGAAAACGTGGAATCTCCCCCACACCAAGATGGACATCGGAATGTCCTGCGTCATGGGCAATGCGCAGGATGGCTTCCAGAGACGGGGATCCTTCAACGCCTTGCCCTCGCGTGGGAGCTGTGACGGGCGTTGTTGGAGGGGGGCTGCCGGCAGGGCGCGGCGGAAAGCTGGGGGGAAAAACCGGCTGAGCCAACGATCATCGAGACGATGTGATTCCAGGATCGTTCCGATGTGGCAACTGGCAAGTGATTGATGGAGGTCTTTGATCCCTCAACACCCGTAGGATCCTTTTATACGAGCGGATCTCATGGCCGATCAGCCCCGCGTCACCATTGTTTTAGGGACACGCCCTGAGGCGATCAAGCTCGCGCCTGTGATCCGGACATTTCAAACCTGTCAAGCGATAACAACGCGGGTGGTCCTGACGGGTCAGCACCGTGAAATGGTCACCCAGGTGATGGATCTCTTCGGTTTGCAGGCCGATCAGGATCTCAATCTGATGGCCCCTCGCCAGACGCTGACTCACGTCACCTGCGCCGCATTGCAGGGATTGCGGGATGATTTCCAGGCCTTCCCTCCCCAGATGGTTCTGGTGCAAGGGGATACCACCACAGCGTTTGCTGCCGGCTTAGCGGCGTTTTATGAACAAATCCCTGTGGGACACGTGGAGGCGGGTTTGCGGACCGACAACCTGTTGGATCCGTTCCCTGAGGAGGCGAATCGGCGGTTGCTGTCCCAGATCGCCACGTTGCATTTCGCTCCGACTCTGAAGGCCGAGCAGAACCTTCGTGCCTCAGGGGTTGTGGGAGACGTCTCCGTCACGGGTAACACCGTGATCGATGCTCTCTTGTTGATGGCAGAGAAAGCGCCTGAGATTCACTTTGAGGGTCTCGATTGGACCTCTCAGCGTGTGATCCTTGCCACGGTTCATCGCCGAGAAAATTGGGGCGATCGGTTAACGGATATTGCATCGGGGATTTTGCGTGTGTTGGATCGTTTCCCCGATACCGCCCTCCTGCTCCCATTGCACCGCAATCCCACGGTGAGAGACCCCTTGAAAGCCTTGTTGGGAGATCATCCGAGGGTTGTGCTCACGGAGCCGCTTGATTACGACCGCCTCGTGGCGGCGATGAAGGGTTGCACCCTGTTGCTCACCGATTCCGGTGGACTCCAAGAAGAAGCACCGGCTCTTGGGAAGCCAGTGCTGGTGCTGCGTCGAACCACCGAACGACCAGAAGCCGTGGAGGCTGGTACGGCACGGCTGGTGGGCACCGATCCAGCGGTCATCGTGGAAGAGGCCTCGCGTCTTTTGTCGGATTCATCGGCCTATGAATCGATGTCACGAGCGGTTAACCCCTTTGGTGATGGGCAGGCAAGTGCACGCATCCTCGAGCTCTGCAGGCGCCATCTCGGGGTCTAACGCGAGCTTCAGCGAAAACCGCCAGTACCGCTGGTGGCTTCATCGTCAATGGCGCTTGGGCGTGGGCCTGTTGTTGTTTATTGGCCTCAATCCTTCCCGAGCTGATGGCGAGCGTGACGACCCCACCCTGAGGAGGTTGCAGGCTTTCGCAAAGGCTTGGGGGTATCAAGAATTAATGGTGGTCAACTTGTTTGCGCGTATCTCTCCCCATCCATCAGCTTTGCTGCGCGCCAGCGATCCAGTCGGCGTTGACAATGACAGGATTCTTCAGGGATGTTTTGAGCGCTGGGCGTTTGATCCCAACGTTGATTTGTGGTGTGGCTGGGGTGCCAACGGTGGCCGCGGCCGCCGTGCCTGTGATGTCCTCCGCAGGCTTCACCCGTTGAGCAGGCAGCGTCAGTTGCACTGTTCGAATTCCCATGGCCCGCTCAGTTTGGGTTTGACGCGATCTGGTGAACCGAGGCATCCGCTTTATGCCCCTAAGCAATCGACCCTCAGCCCTTTTCATTGGGCAGAGACGGGTGCAATCCGCCATCCTGAATCAATCACTACGGTTTGACGTTTGCGCTGATGCCCCGCACCCCCCGTCGTTACGCCGTGCATCTCCACTTGGTCGGAGGGCAAACTGAACGAGTGTTTTTTCCGAAGTTAGAAACCTTTCAAGAGTGGTACCAGGGGGTGGTGAATGCCGAGACGCAGGGGGGCTTTGTGAATGTGCCGATGAGTGACCTCGATGGGGAATACCTCGTCGTGCGCCCGCAGGCGGTGATTGGCGTTCGAGTGGAACCACAGTTTTCGGCAGTCGATGACGCCTGAGCGATTGGGTCTGCTGTGGGGGATCACTGTGTTCTCCGGGGCCGTGGCCCGTTTGTTGGCGGCCCTCACTGAGTTGCCAGGGGTGGTGTTGTTGCTCCTGTCTGGGCTCTTAATTGGGCGGTCGGGACTGGGACTGGTTGAACCCCTCGATCTCGGCCCTGGGCTTGGAACGATCGTGGGGTTATTGGTCAGTCTGGTGTTGTTCGACGGGGGGATGAACCTCCGCCTGCCTGGAGACACGATTAAGGCGACCGTTCAGCGCATTGCTGTGTTGCGGTTGCTGATTTCTCTCGGTGGTGGCTTGCTGGCGGCCCATTGGTTAGCGGGCCTGAGTTGGTCGGTGGCGGCGGTGTTCAGTGCGATTGTTTTGGCCACAGGCCCAACGGTGGTAACCCCATTGGTGCGCCAAATCCGCTTGGCCGCTCCGCTGGGGGATGTTCTTGAAGCGGAAGGCTTGCTGTTAGAGCCCATTGGCGCCGTTCTTGCATTGCTGCTGCTGGAGCTAGTGCTCGGCAATCTTCATGGCTGGAGGGAGTTGGCCATCGGTTTGCTGTCGCGGCTCGGTGGTGGTGTGTTGATTGGCGCTGGAGTTGGTTGGCTTCTCTCGGAGGTGTTGCGCCGGCTTAAACCGGAGCAGTCCTCGGGCTTGCCTTTGCAACTCAGCTTGGGAATGTTGTTTCTGATGTATGGCGTTAGTGAATGGCTGCTGCCGGAATCGGCATTGCCTGCATCCGTTGCCGCCGGCATCGTTGTGGGCCGCCGACCAGGCTTTTACACCGCCGAATTTGATCGTTTGATTCAAGAGCTGGCGCAGTTGTCGATCACGATGCTGTTCCCCTTGCTGGCTGCGGATGTGTCTTGGGCTGAGCTGAGCCCTTTGGGCTGGGGGGGGATTCTGTGTGTTCTCACCTTGATGTTTGTGGTTCGGCCTGTGGGCGTGGGCGTGGCCACGATTGGTTTGCCGTTGGACTTCCAGCAACGCTTGTTCCTGGGTTGGCTTGCACCCCGTGGGATCGTTACCGCCTCGGTGGCCTCATTGTTTTCTATTCGCCTTGAACAAGCCGGAATTCTTGGGGCAGGTCGGCTGCAGGGGTTGGTCTTCCTAACGATTCTGATGACCGTGGGCTTGCAAGGACTGACTGCCCAGCCCTTGGCTCGAGTCTTGGGGTTGATTCAAAAGGATGTAGCCCCAACCGAGGAAGAATCAGCTCAGGCAGCGTTGGAGTCTGGGTAGGTCTTCGCCAATTTGTGCCAGGAGTGACCAAGTCGTGAGCAGATCGGGGCCCTGAAGCCGACCGAGCAGGGCTGCTCTTAAGGATTTCATCACCACCCCTTTTTTGACGCCTGCTGCTTTCGCGGCCTCGCCGAGCAGAGTCTTGGCTCGGTCAAGATCAGTGCCCATCCAAGGTTGCTGCTTAAGGGCGTCCAGAAGATGGCTGATGGCGGCCTTGGCCCCTTCGAGCTCAAGCTGTTTGAGCCCATCGTCTTCTAGGGCTGGACACTCAAAAAATGGAGCAGCTTGCTCGACGCCATCATTGATGAGCGTTAAGGATGGTCCGAGGAGTTCACAGAGCGCCAGGGTCCAAGGGGTTTCCTTGGGCTGTGTCCAGCCGTTCTTGATCCAAAGAGGACGAAGCACCTCCAGGAGTTGTTCCGGGGACCAACCATGGAGCACCTGGGCATTCAGCCAATTCAGTTTGTCCCAATCAAAGCGTGCGCCTGCTTTATTCACCCGATCAAAGCTGAATTGTTCGGCGGCTTCCGCAAGGGTGAAACGTTCCCCCATCCCCTCTGGGACAGACCAGCCCAGCAAGGTCATGTAGTTCGCGATCGCTTCGGCGGTGTATCCCATCGAGCGGAACTCGTTGATGGATGTGACGCCATCCCGTTTTGAGAGCTTTCGCCCGTCTGCGTTGAGAATCAGTGGTGCGTGGGCGAAGGTTGGCACCGGAAGACCCAGGGCGTCATACAGGAGTAGTTGCTTGGCCGTATTGGCAATGTGATCTTCACCACGGATCACGTGGGTGATGGCCATGGCGGCGTCGTCGACGACAACCACGAGGTTGTACAGGGGATCTCCGATCTGGTCCGCGGGAGCTCGCCGGGCCACCACCATGTCGCCACCAAGATCAGCACCACGCCAACGCATTGCTCCGCGTACTAGGTCGTTCCAGTGGATTTCGGCATCGTCGTTGATGCGAAATCGGATCACCGCTTCCCGACCTTCCGCTTGAAAGGCGGCCTCTTGCTCTGGTGTGAGATTGCGGTGGCGGTTGTCGTAACGCGGAGGTTGGTTGGATGCTTTTTGGGCATCCCGCATGCTTTCAAGTTCTGATTCGTTGGCATAACAGCGGTAGGCCAGCCCTTGGTCGAGGAGTGCCCGAATGGCATCGCGATGCTGGCCCACCCGTTCGCTCTGAATGACTGGATCCTCTGCCCAATCGATACCGAGCCATTGGAGGCCTTCCAAGATGTTTTGGGTGAATTCGGGTTTGGACCGCTCCTTATCGGTGTCCTCGATCCGAATCAAAAAAGCGCCCTTTTGGCTTTTGGCATAAAGCCAGTTGAAGACAGCGGTTCGTGCCGTGCCGATATGGAGCGTGCCCGTTGGGCTGGGGGCCAGACGAACGCGCACCATTGCCGCATCGAATAATTAAAAACGGGACCGACGGGATTCGAACCCGCAACTTCCGCCGTGACAGGGCGGTGCTCTAACCGGTTGAACTACGGTCCCAGGCTTGAATGACTCATCTAAGACGCGCTTAGAAGAAGCCGACCTGCGTCGCATGGCGACCTGATCAGTATCGACTGCCGCCCTGCCCTCCGTCAACACGTCGATAGGAGAGGTGAGGTTGGAGGGGGTGGGGAGCACCTCCGTGAAGGGTGAGTTGAGCCGTCGTTTGTGCGTTATTTAAGACCAACAGAAAGACCCCGTTGGTGAAGCCATCGGGGTTTTCAGATGTGTCATGACATCAAAACGATCGGCCCGAACCGGACGACGTCAGGGACGGAAGCCAGCGGGTTCGATCAGACGAACTTGATTGCCACGGGCGGTGAATTCCCGACCTTGGTCGCTTTGGACGACCACGCGTCCGCCGGACTTGACACGAATCACTCGGGCGCGGACCCAGCCAAGAGCGGCTGACTCCAACACCTTCACAACATCACCAGGTTGAAGATCCAACTCCATGCTGAGACTCAGAAAACTGCACGAGGGGTCATCGGACGCGCCGTGGAGGACTTGAACCCCCGACATCAGGTTTTGGAGACCTGCGTTCTACCAACTGAACTAACGGCGCAAGGCGATGAACCCCTCAACCAACATTGCTGGTGGCTAATGAATTGAACGAGGTCGAAACCTCAGCGATCGAAGCGCTGCTTCACGCGGGTGGCCTTGCCCACCCGTTCCCGCAGATAGAAAAGCTTCGCTCTGCGCACTTTACCGCGCCGCTCAACCTTGATGGAAGCAACTTGAGGGCTGTGCAGCATGAACACCCGTTCAACGCCGATGCCCTGGAAAATCCGTCGAACTGTGATCGTTTGATTCAGTCCCCCATGGCGCTTTGAAATCACCACCCCTTCGTAGGGCTGGACGCGATCTCGATTTCCTTCACTGATTCGTACACCGACGCGAACGGTGTCCCCGATGTAGATCTCTGGGAGATCGCTCTTTTGCTGAGCGCTCTCAAATTCGCGAATCAGCTCTTCAGCACAAAGTTTCTTCGAGGTTGCCGCAGGCTTTGCCTTGGTCGCCACGGTGTCTTGTTGAGTGCTTTCTTCGGTCACCGTGGTGTCCTTCTGGTCGGCCGCCATCCCAGCTCCGCGTTTATCGCCAAAGAATCAGTGTACCTGTCGCCGCCAGCGCTCGATCAAAAGTGCCAGACCGGTGATCAGCATCCAGAGCAGTCCGAGGGCATTCATCAGCACCACAATCGGTTCGAGAGTGGGCCCTAACCACTCCCCTTCATGCAGGGTCATTAACCAATGCACTTGCTCACGGCTGGCTCCAAACCAGTCGCGAGCTAGGCGGTAGCTCACGCCAGAGCACACGGTGACGAATAACGGCAGTAATACAAAAGGAGCGATGCGTTGGTGGAGTTCGCGCACGCGCACAAGCAACGTCATGACCTACACCCAACTGCAAGCCGTTGATAGCGTGACGGATATTGAGCGGGCCAATGAATCTTTTCGCCGATCTGCTGGCCACGACTCAGGCAGCTCAGGGTCAAGTCACTGCGACTGGACCACGCATTCAAAAGCGGCGTGGGGTGGAAATCAAATCCGCCCGCGAAGTGAAGATCATGCGCCAAGCCAGCAACATCGTGGCCACCGTGCTTCGGGAGGTGATGGGCATGGTGGAGCCAGGACAAACCACCGGAGACCTTGACGCCTTTGCTGAACGCCGCATCCGCGAAATGGGGGCGACCCCTAGCTTCAAGGGCTATCACGGCTTTCCGGCGAGCATCTGCGCCAGTATTAACAACGAAGTGGTTCATGGCATCCCCAACGCAAAGCGTGTGATCCACCGAGGTGACCTCCTCAAGGTGGACACAGGGGCGTATTTCGAGGGTTATCACGGCGATAGTTGCGTCACCATCTGCGTTGGTCACGTCTCGGAAGAAGCCCAAAACCTCAGTCGAGTGGCACGAGAATCATTGATGGCTGGGATCGGCCAGGTGAAGGCAGGCAATACCCTCCTCGACATCGCTGGTGCTGTGGAAGACCACGTCAAAGCCAATGGCTTCAGTGTTGTTGAGGATTACACCGGTCACGGCGTCGGTCGCAATCTCCATGAAGAACCTTCCGTGTTCAACTTCCGAACTGATGAACTTCCCAATGTGACGCTTCGTCCTGGCATGACTCTTGCGATTGAACCGATCTTGAATGCGGGGAGTAAAGCCTGTCGCACCTTGCGGGACCGTTGGACGGTGGTCACTCGGGATGGAGCCCTATCGGCGCAGTGGGAGCACACCGTGTTGGTCACGAGTGATGGCTGTGAAATTCTCACGGATCGCGGCGATTAAGCAGCTGGCTGTAAGCCCGTCGCCCGAGTTCCGTGATCGGCATCAAGAGATAGGTGAGGGGGTTGGGCGTCACGATGATCAATCGCAGCCCCCAGCTGGCTTGCGTCAGCACTTGCTGGGCAACCCAATTGGCATCCATGATTCCGATTGGATTGAGCTCGGACCGGAAGGGTCCCAGCACAAGTTTTCGAATGATCAGTTTCTTCCGAGCCGCTTCATCCAGCGTGGCGCCGCGCAAACTCACCAATTGGCCCAACAAGCGTTTTGAAATTTCATAAACAGGGCTGACCGCTGGTTGAATTTCTGCTTCGGAGGTGTTCACCCAGATTTCGACGGGGTCCTTTCTGGTGCTGCAGCGACTGATCTCCTCGAAGCGCTGCATGAGGCGCCAACCACTCAGTGCATTGATCTCCAAGCTTCGATTTATATCGTCATTGCTTTGGCCGCCTTTCGGATTAATGCCGTGGTTCAGCACCAAAACATCGAATGTTGCTAACTCGCCGTCAAGGGCTTGTTCATCACCGCATCGCCAGGAGATCCAACGGTGGGGGCCCTCATCGCCTTGATCCTGGGGTGGTGTGCTGTGGGTGAGGCCAACAACTTCAGCGCCACCGGCACGACAACAGCGCGTCAAGGCACGGCCGAAGGCTCCACTGGCACCGGTGATCCCGATGCAGCGGTTTTGAAAAGCACTCGATTTGAACTGGTCCATTCCTCCAGCTTGAGGCATTCTTGAACGGGAAACGTGGGCTCTTTGCGTCTTGTCTGACGACGCCTTACAGGTGCTTTTTGCCCCCTATTGCGGTGGTTTGTCTCGCTCAGAGGCTCTCCGGGGTGCGTTAAGCCTCTTGCAGGGCCAACGGCTTGAAGGGTGCCGTCCTGTCGCTGGTGCTGACGGACATGCATTTGTGCTCAGCTGGAGCGATGACAGGGCACCGTTGGACGCGATCCAGTGTCAGCTCTCTTTTCCGAAGCAACAGGATGCTTCGCGCCAGTTCAGTCTTCCGACGCACCAATTGGTGTCTTGGCTGATGGATTGTTCAGCACACGATGGTTTAAAGCCTGACCTCCCAGATGCCTTTTGGTATTGGTTGCTTCTTGATGAGGGAGATGCGGTTGCAGACGCCTAGATTCAACAACGATTGACGTGCGGTTGATGGGAACGACTTTGCTGATCGGATCATGTGAGCCGTTCAGCGGAAAGTCCGCTCTTGTTTTGGGGATTGCTCAGCAGCTCAATCAGTCCGGTTACTCGATTCGGTTCGGCAAGCCTTTGGCCACCAGCTTGGACTGGGATCCCAACCAAGGGCCGCTACCACAGCCACTCATTGATGACGATGTGCGCTTTGTTGGCGAGACCCTTGGATTTGAGGCTGATCGTTTAATACCGTCCCTTCATCTGCTCTCCCCGACCACGGCGACGAGTCGACTGGGACTTGGTCAGTTGGACGCCGGAGAGGGGTTTGATCAGCTTCGGCAGCAGGTCGCTGACCACGATGGTCTAACGCTGCTGGAGTGCGCTGGCAGCTTGAACGAAGGCCTTCTCTATGGATTGAGTCTTCCGCAACTGGCAGAAGGGCTGGACGCCAAAGTGGTGCTGGTTCATTTGTGGCAAGACAGCCGCAGTGTTGAGCCCCTCCTTGCTGCAAAACAGTCCCTTGGAGATCGCCTGGTCGGTGTTGTCCTGAATGCGGTGACGCCCGAGGAGGTCGACAGCTTGGAACGTCAAGTGGTGCCCACGCTTGAGAATCTTGGCCTCACGGTGTTTGGTGTGATGCCGAGATCACCGCTGTTGCGCAGTGTCACGGTGGGAGAGCTGGTGCGGCGTTTGGATGCTCGGGTGATCTGTTGCCAGGAGCGCCAAGAGCTCTTGGTGGAAACCCTGAGCATTGGAGCGATGAACGTGAACTCTGCAATGGAGTTCTTCCGTCGACGTCGAAATATGGCGGTGGTCACCGGTGCCGATCGAACCGATATTCAGTTGGCGGCGCTGGAGGCGTCAACGCAATGTTTAATCCTGACGGGTGCCGGAGAACCTCTGCCACAGCTGATTAGTCGTGCGGAAGAACTGGATGTCCCGCTCTTGAAAGTGGAGCACGACACCTTGGCCACGGTGGAGGTAATTGAGCAAGCCTTTGGTCATGTGCGCTTGCACGAAGCGGTGAAGGCCACCTATGCGTTTCGCCTCGTGGAAGAGCACTGTCATCTCGACCGACTGTTCTCTGCTCTGAACTTGAAAGTCCAGAACGACTAATGGTTGCTAGTTTCCAGTGATCTCAGGCGGGATGTCGTTGGGTCAGTCTTTGGATCTGCCGTCCCTTGATCGGGTCGACACGCTGGCGCAAGAGTTGGCGCTGCTACAAGACAAGGGAAAGCGGCGTATCGCAATCCTCGGCAGCAGACATGTTCCGGTGGTTGCAATTCATTTGATCGAACTGGTCGCCCGTTCTCTCGTTCAGGAGGGCCATTCCCTGATTACTTCAGGATCTCAGGGGGTGAATGCTGCCGTGATTCGAGGCGTGTTGGAGGTGGATCCGTCCCAGCTCACGGTGCTGCTGCCCCAGAGCTTGGATCGACAAGCTGTTGAAATTCGCGACCTGCTCGAACGGGTTTTGCATTTGGTTGAAAAGCCCGAGCAGGACAACATGCCTCTGCCCATGGCCAGCAGTCTTTGCAACCAAGAAATCATTAGTCGTTGTGATCAACTGATTTGCTTGGCGTTTCATGACAGCGAAACGTTGTTGGCGAGTGCTCGAACAGCAGAAGATATGGGCAAGGTGGTGAGCTTGCTGTACTTCGATTAACTAACTCCCTAGAAAAGCCTTCAGCCCTTCGCTGTAAAGGATGCCGCTGCACAGCAAACCGCTAGCCCAACAGAGGCCGCGGGCGGGAGGCACATTGCCGACATAGGCAGCGATGTAGGCGAAGCGGAACGCCGGATGGGCGTATGCAGCTACCACCGCAGCGATTGGAAGCGGGCCGGACTGCTGAACGGCGATCAAGGCCAATAAGGCTGCGGGAGCATGCAGGGTGAAGGCTTCGAAGCTGTTTTGATGCGCCCAACTGGCACGCTTTCCCCAGGCCGGAAATCGTTCGAACATCGCTCGCGGTGCAGCCATGTCTTTCATTTCGAAGTTGGCTGCAGAGCGTGCTGCGCCTAGGGGAATGATGCTGGCGATGACACTTCCACCTGCTAGTACCAAAGACCAGGCGTAGGGCGTGGCGTTTGTCGCTGTAAAAAGCTGCAGCAGTGACATGGTGTGGGCTCTGTGGCATGCCTTTTCTAAGCTGTGAGCAGCAGTGAACGCGCGCTATGGCCAGCACATCTTCTTTTGATGTCGTCTCTGATTTCGACCGACAGGAGCTGGTGAATACCCTTGATCAGGTTCGACGGGATGTGTCCACCCGATACGACCTCAAGGATTCCAAGACGGAAATTGAGCTGGAGGAAACCGAAATGGTGATCACCACAGCCAGCGATATGACCCTGCAAGCCGTTGAAGATGTTTTAAGAGCAAAGGCCACCAAACGAAACCTTTCGCTGAAAATTTTCGACTTTCAGTCGCCGGAGACCGTCGGAGGAAATCGTGTTCAACAGGTAGTTAAGTTACGGAAGGGACTGAGTCAAGAAATTGCTAAAAAATTGAGCAAGATGGTTAGGGACGAACTTAAAAAAGTAACGGTGGCTATCCAGGGGGAAAGTGTTCGAATTACGGGAAAAAGTAAAGATGATCTACAGGCAGCTATTCAGTTGGTGAAGAGCAAAGAGGACGAATTAGATGTGCCGCTGCAATTTGAGAATTACCGCTAAATTTCAGCATTTAATGGAGGGCAATGACATGATGCTCACTCCCTCTTTTGAATGACAAAATTAGGTCTGGATTTAGCCCCCGTTGCAATGGCGAACCGATTGAGCATTCGATTCGCCTCTCGCAATCATCTCTGAAACGCACCCGTTGAAGGCGTTGCTTTGCTGCTTGAGGGGGCAAAGACTCAACGCAATCGCAGCAAGGGAAATGGCCGACACAACAGTCGCTGAGATTTGAGCGAGACCGTAGGTCAGCATGGCTTTCTTGCTGCCGCCACAGTTTTGGCTGGACTTGCTGTCGTCAGACATGCGATTTTTAAACTTTTTAAAAATCTATGGGCAGCAACTTGTTCACCCCGAGTTGTTGAAGGCGTGGATAACCGCCCACTCGTTGGCTTGCATGAAAGGATGTGCATCGAAGTTGGCAGGCACATCCTTCTGCCGTTTCGTCGGCCGCTCGGGGACGTCCTTCAGTAATTGTGACGATGCCTGAGAGGCATGTCGCGATAGGGCTGAACGCCAATCGGTGGTGGTACTTGACGCTTTTCTTCCAAGTCCACAGCACCCATCGCGTGGGCAAATGCATCGCCCCACCATCGTAAAAGTGCTTTCATCACTGCTCCGGGATCACTGCCAATGTCATACACCCGTTTGATCCTGACCGCACTAGGTACTTAACCAAGGTGGAATGGGTCTCGAGATGTTGTGGGCGATAGAGGCATAAGTAGAAATGCCTGAATTGATTGAGATGGGCTCGATAGATCTCGTTTTGAACTTGGTTTTTGCCTGTGAATAGATTGTAAATAGCCTGCTTTTCTTTTCGATTTATGATGTCATCTTTTATTGGGATGGCGCTGATGGGGTGAATGGCGATCTCTGCGGTCTGATCCTTAGTGCTTGGGCAGGGCTGGGTGCTTCAATCCCCGTGGTACATTTATATTCAATAGCGAACGACAGTGGGAAAGAGTTGCGCCATTGTTGTTCGTGTGTTTGATGGTGAGGCTCCTTACCTTCAATCCTTTATTGATCATCATCGACAGATAGGGATTCATCATTTTTATCCGGTGATTGCGCCAGGGGGAGCGCCGCTATGCCGTGAAATCTTGTCCCGTAATCAATTGAGTTTTACTGAGGTCGAAGGACAACGAATTAGTGCAGTACGTGGCTTGATAAAAGAAGATTATGTGGCTGTGATTGATGCTGATGAGTATTTGCATCCTGATCTTCTTCCTTTTATTCAAGAGGAGAAGTTTCGTTCTTTGGCAATGCCTTGGCGGATGACGGCCACCCTGGACGATTTGGGTTTTGAGTCTGGTTTAAAGCGGTTTTTTGTTTTTCCTCAGATCAAGTCGGTGATGCGCACCCGTGCATTAACCGGGCTTGGTTTG
This sequence comes from Synechococcus sp. SFB_27S_18OctNov_coas_78, assembly GCA_040260695.1. Taxonomy (GTDB): domain Bacteria; phylum Cyanobacteriota; class Cyanobacteriia; order PCC-6307; family Cyanobiaceae; genus Parasynechococcus. Next base: position 83,158 of record JBDQPG010000001.1, read on the forward strand.
CATCGGTCCGGAACGAAGGGGGCAGGCCCTTGCTTGGGTTTAAAGGAGGGGATGGCCTTCCCCGTGCATCATTACTATCTGCGTGGTTTGGATGACCTCATGTTGAAGGAGGGCGGAGTGGTGAAGCGCACATTGGCCCATAGCACTGGTCGTAAAAGTGTTGTTCTTGGCGATGAATCCACGACAAATCACTTGGCTGCTTTCCCCAGTCGGCATGCCAGGGTTGCCTTCCTGCTCAAAGTGCTCAACTTGCTGCCGGAGCAAAAGGATCCTTACGCTGTGTCGATTGATCGCGTGATGCTGGATCGTTTGCGTGATCAGATATCCGAAGATTCTGTGGTTAAGGCTGAATTAAAAAAGAGTATTGACACGATTTATGCCTTATTCCGTGATAGTTCGATGCGTCAGCAAATCAAGGATGTTGAACGTGTCTTGGCGAATAATCCAAGCAAAATCAGTTACCAGAAAAGAGTGTTGCACCAATTGAGGGCCGACTACAAATATCGCCAGTCTTGGCCCAACAAATTATTGAGCAAATTAGGAATCAATAACAATATCTCTGCCGATTAATGCATTGGATCGATGCAAGGGTTGAGTCGCTTCTTCTCCACCATGAAGTCCACCTCTTGCCAGTCATTTTGAGATGTCTCCCCTTCGGATCGCAGCCGTTCATCAGCTTCGATGACTGTTGTGCTCTGATGCCCGGCGTTGATCAATGATTTTGGCCAGCTCCAGCACGTAGCCAGCGGTGCACCAACGTCCGTGGCTGCGGGAGCGATTTTCAAGGTCTGAGCGTATTTCTGCTGTTTCTGCCATGAGCAGATCCAGATCCCCTTGTTCGAGATCGTAGAGCTCTTGGAGTTCAACGTCGCGTGAGAGCAAATGACTGCGAAACCATTTGCGTAACTGTTCCTGGGGAGGAATGTCTTGCATCATCACGGTTGATCATTCGTTGAAATGCCATTCTCACGGCATGAAGCAACTCAGTTGGGCTGATTTTGATGGCTGTGTCAAAGCCTTCACACAGCGGTACGGCAGTCGAGCCTTTAGCGGTGTCTATGGAATTCCTCGGGGTGGTCTTTGTCTAGCGGTAGCGCTGAGTCATGCTTTGGAGCTCCCACTTCAGGAGGAGCCAGACAACAACTCCTTCATCGTTGACGATGTGTTCGAAACTGGAAGAACCTTGCAAGGGTTCCGGCATAGGTGGCCACAGGCCACCTATGCCGTTTGGGTGAGCAAGGTTCCATTGCAATGGTGGGATGCGGCCGATGTCAATCTGAGCGCAGAGTGGCTTGTCTTTCCCTGGGAAAACACCTCCGCTGCCAGTGTTGATGAGCAGATGTATCGACAATCTCGTTTTGGGCTCTAAGTCGTTGCGCCGCACCATCTATCTGGCATCGCCCTACGGCTTTTCAGCGCAATGGAAACGGCTGCTGTTGCCTGAATTCATGACGGCCCTCGAAGCCATGGGGCTTGAGGTGTGGGAACCATTCGCCCGCAATGATCAGATTGATGTGGCCAAGCCTGGTTGGGCCTATCGCGTGGCTCAAAAAGACCTCCAGGATGTACGGGATGCTGATGCTCTTTTTGCCATCGTCAATGGCACGCCTCCGGATGAGGGCGTCATGGTGGAACTCGGCGCTGCTATCGCTTTGGGCAAGCCAATTTTTCTATTTCGTGATGATTTTCGCCGCTGTACAGATTCAGAAGAGTTTCCGCTCAATCTGATGCTGTTTGCTGGACTTCCTGAGCGCGGTTGGCAGGATTTTGTCTATGAGAATATTGCCGAGATTGGTCGTCAAGATAAGGCTATTGCACGTTGGTTGCTTACAGCGGGTTGAGTGATTTGAAGGGGTATTTAAATCGTTGTTGAGGGATGTTCTATGGGCAATAAAGATAAATTGAGTTGCATATGTTTTGACTTGTTTGCGGCCTTCTTGTTGTTGGGTTGGTTAAAGCGGCGATCTAGGATTATTGGTGTTTTGGTGGTCGTGAGTTAGGGCTCTCTGTCTCGCAGATTCCTTGGGCATGTTCATCTAATATGTTCATGACGTTGTTTGTTTTCTTGCGCTTTAATTTTGAGGCGTTTTGTAGTTCAAATTTGAATTGAGAGTTGATTTTTAGGCTTCCTTTGAGGGAAATTGTTGAGGAAGTTGCAGAGGGTTCGGTGGCATTCTGTTGTGCAATAAAGCCAAGAGGAGCCTCGAAAGACCACCGATAGATCAGTGCGCGATCGGCACTGCCTTGCGCTTGTGTCCCTGACGATTGAAAGTTTTCAGCCAGGATTGTCAGTCGACTGTCGATCACGGTTCTGGGTTCCACCGTCACCACCGGAGAACGAAGAACTCGGAAATTCTGCTCCTTCAGTTCCCGAACACCTTGAATGGGTGAACCGGTCCAGCTGCTCTCCACTGCCTGGATGGTGCACACCAAAGCAGCGGTTGGAGTCGGAGGAATGGATGCCTGCACGACAGACTCGCGTTAGCCGATCGCGGCGAAGCTTTCGCGGAAGGCGTTAAGGGTCGCTTCGATATCGTCGTCCGAATGGGCCAACGATGTAAACCCAGCCTCATAGGCTGAGGGGGCGAGATAAACACCGCGCTCGAGCATCGCGCGATGCAGTCGTCCGAAGCGTTCCGAGTCTGTGGCTTTGGCCTCTTCGAAATTGCGAACAGGTCCCTCGCAAAGGAAGAAGCCAAACATGGCGCTCACGCTGCCACCTGTGATGGGGAAGCCGGCCTCTTGCGCTGCATTTTTGATGCCAGCAATTAATTTTTCAGTCGTGGCCGTCAGCTTTTCGTAGCTCCCGGGTTGCTTGAGCAACTCGAGGGTTTTGATCCCCGCTGTCATTGCCAGGGGGTTTCCGCTCAGTGTGCCGGCTTGGTACATCGGACCAGCGGGAGACACCATCTGCATGATCTCTGCTCGTCCTCCGTACGCACCCACTGGCAGACCACCACCGATCACTTTCCCCATGGTGGTGAGATCTGGGGTGACACCGAAATGGGCCTGGGCTCCGCCGTAGCTGATGCGGAATCCAGTCATCACTTCATCAAAAACGAGAAGTGCTCCATGTTCTTTCGTGAGTTCTCGCAGACCTTCAAGGAAACCTGGCTCGGGCTGAATGAATCCAGCATTGCCAACGATGGGCTCGAGAATGACCCCGGAAATGGCGTCTGGATTCTCAGCGAACAGAGCTTTGACTGCCTCGAGATCGTTGTAGGGAGCGGTGAGGGTGTTGGCCGTGGTGCTGCGGGGAACACCAGGGGAATCGGGTAGCCCGAGGGTGGCGACGCCGGACCCCGCCTTCACCAAGAACATGTCGGCGTGGCCGTGATAACAGCCTTCAAACTTGATCACCTTGTCGCGGCCTGTGAAGGCGCGCATGAGGCGGAGAACAGCCATACAGGCTTCGGTTCCGCTGTTCACAAAGCGGACCATCTCAACGCTGGGGACCGCGTCGATCACCATCTCCGCAAGGATGTTTTCCAAGGCGCATGGAGCACCGAAGCTTGTGCCCTTTTCGATCGCTTCTTGGAGAGCGCTAATCACTTCGGGATGGGCGTGGCCGCAAATGGCGGGCCCCCAGCTACCGATGTAATCGATGTATTTATTGCCATCAACATCCCACGCATAGGGACCCTTGACCCGATCGAACACGATCGGTTGACCGCCCACCGACTTGAACGCGCGCACGGGAGAGCTCACTCCACCGGGCATCAGGCCCTGCGCTGCGCCGAAGATGGCCTGGGAGCGGCTGGTGTTCAACGTAGGTGTTGTCACAGGAACCGACGCCAAGAGGCAAATGCAAACCGTGCATCATCCTGACCCAAGAACGTCCAGATCTGTCTGTTCTGTGTCCCAATCGCGGCAGATAACCCGCAAGACCTGCCTAACCTTGACCCATCGGGTGGGTTGATGTGTCCTACGACTGGTCTGCTCTGGAGAGGGATCTCCGCCGTCTGCTCCCCCCCCGTGGCGTTGTTTCGAAACGTCAGGAGTTGCTGAGTTACGACTGTGACGGTTTGACATTGGAGCGCCAATGTCCACCGTTGGCGGTGTTGCCGGAAACGACTGACCAAGTCGCTGCGGTTCTCCGCTGTTGCCATGCCTACGGCATTCCGTTTGTGGCGCGGGGTAGCGGAACGGGGCTGTCGGGAGGGGCTTTGGTGGATGAAGAGGCACTGCTTGTGGTGACCAGCCGCATGCGCAAGGTGCTTGAGCTGGATTTGGCCAACCACCGCGTCACGGTGCAGCCAGGGGTGATCAACAGCTGGGTCACCAGGGCTGTGGCGGGTGACGGGTTTTATTACGCGCCGGATCCTTCCAGCCAAGTGGTTTGCAGCATTGGCGGCAACGTGGCCGAAAATTCTGGTGGTGTTCACTGCCTGAAGTACGGCGTCACGAGCAATCACGTCCTCGGCTTGGAAGTGGTGCTTCCCGATGGCAGCGTCACCCAGCTCGGTAATGGCTTGGCCGAGTCACAAGAGCTTGATTTGCGTGGTGCATTTATCGGTAGTGAAGGCACGCTTGGGATTGCTACCGCGATCACGCTTCGCCTCCTGCGGGCACCGGAATGCGTGAATGTGCTGCTCGCCGATTTCGAAACCATGGAGTCTGCTGGTGAAGCGGTGCGGGCTGTGACTGCAGCGGGTTTGCTGCCAGCAGGAATGGAAATTATGGACAACGTCACCATCAATGCAGTCGATGATTTCTTTGGGTACGACGAATATCCGCGGGACGCTGCCGCGGTGCTGTTGATCGAACTTGATGGCCAGCAAGCGGAGGTTCAGGCTTCCGCCCAACGCGCTGAGCAGCTTTGCCGTGGTGCTGGTGCTCGCGGACTGCGCCGTGCGGAGGACCCCACGGAATGTGCAGTTCTATGGAAAGGGCGTAAGTCCGCCTTTTCAGCGGTGGGACAAATCACCCCCACCTATTACGTCCAGGATGGTGTCGTCCCCAGAAGCAGCCTGCCGTCAGTCTTGGCTGCGATTGAACGACTCAGCCATGAGCATGGGTTACCGGTGGCCAATGTGTTTCATGCCGGCGATGGAAATTTGCATCCGCTGATCTTGTATTCCGCTGCTGAGCCCAACGCAGAACAGCGGGTGAAAGACCTTGGGGCAGCAATTCTGAAGGAGTGCCTGGCTGTGGGGGGCAGCATTAGTGGCGAGCATGGCATCGGCGCTGATAAGCGCTGTTATCTCGATTGGATGTTTGCTCCGGAGGATCTCCAGACGATGGGACTGTTGCGTCAGGCCTTCGACCCGGACAACCGGGCCAACCCAGGGAAGGTGCTGCCCACGCCGCGGACGTGCGGTGAATCCGCGAAGCGTTCCGTGACGCTTCAGGCCTCCGTTGAACTGTTTTGATTCAAAACAGCCTTGCGTCGTCGTTCTCGTTGTCGCCGCTCTCGTCGTCTTCGCATGGTGGCCAGTCCAAATCAACACTCACTGGAGCGTGATCGCTGGGCTTTTCATTGCCGCGGACTTGTTTGTGGATCACACAACTGCGGGCCAAACCCAACAACTCGTCGCAGAGATAAATGTGATCAATCCGCCAGCCGCGGTCCCGATCCCAGGCACCGGTGCGGTAGTCCCACCAACTCCAATGGCCTGGATCCGGTTCGAAGACTCGAAAAACATCTTGCAATCCGATCTCTAGGGCCGTTCCCAGCGCTTGCCGTTCGGCATCGCTCGCCATAATTCCACCACTGAGGCGATCAGGATCATGCATATCCCTTGCTTCGAGGGCGATGTTGAAATCCCCCACAACGCAGAGCGGCTCACTCCGTTGGATGGATGGTTCTAGATAACGCTTGAGGCAGTCCAACCACTTGAGCTTGTAGGGATATTTGTCGGATGTGAGGCTCGATCCATTGGGGACGTAGAGGTTCACAACGCGAACGCCATCGATCAGGGCGCTGATGACACGTTTTTGATCGTCGAGTTCCCGTGCTTCTGCCTCGTCTGGAAGTTCTCCTGCGAACCCACATCGGACGTCTTCGATGGGCTCGCGACTGATTAGCGCAACGCCGTTGTAGGACTTCTGCCCATAAAAGCTGACCCGCCATCCTTTGGCTTCAAAGGCTTGTTGGGGAAAAAGGGGGTCATCCACCTTGGTTTCCTGAAGGCAGAGCAGATCTGGCTGCGATTGCTCCAGCCAGATCAACACTTGATCCAGGCGCGATCGCACTGAATTCACGTTCCAGGTTGCGATCCGCACAGCTGCTGGGCAATGGACTTGACGCTTAGTATCCGCCGAACCTGAATTTGCCGATGTCCCGCCGTTGTGCAGCGCCTCTAATGGCCGTCGTTGCGTTGCTGCCGGTCATGAATTGTCCGGCTTTTGCTCAGATGGGGTCTGCTTATGAGACCCGTGAAGAGCGTCAGATTTACAGCCCTGATGCTGCTGGATCTGGTGGGGGCAGTGTGCTGGATGCCACCAATCCGATGGACCTCCTCAACCGAATCCGCCGATCGACGGCGATGGATGACGCCACTCCCCCCTCGGACGCCGTTGATGCCGCCCTCAAGGCTTATCAGCAGCCTTAGATTGTTGTTGCTTGCGCGGTCGTTGCAGACGGGCTGCGTTTAATCCCCAGTTCACCGCCAGTCGGTCGATGAGCGCGCCGATTTCATCCTCAGACGTTTGAACTCGACGCGCTGTCTGGAGGAGCGCCTGGACCGCTTCAACGTTTCCTTCGTCTCGTTTCAGTAAGGCAAGCGCTAGCCAAGGGCGAACGTCTGAGGGAGATTCTTGGGCAAGTTGTCGATAGATCTGGGTTGCTTCTTTGCTGTTCCCCCGTTGGCGTTGAACGTCGGCCAGGAACAAGCCCAGCTCTAAACGCGTGCCAGATTGTGCGCCCTTGAAACGGTTCTGAAGGTCCTGCAGGGCCTGATCGGCCCTGCCATTGTTCCGCTCGACCAAAAAGAGGAGCTGGAGCACCTGAACATTCACAGGATGCAAAAGCAGCAGCTGTCTCAGGTCGCCTAGCGCTCCATCACTGTCGCCATTCAGCCGACGAAGGTCGGCCATCAACAACGCGAGGCCTAAGGAGCGCGGCTGTTCGGCCCTTAAAGGCTGAAGCACGGTCTGCGCCTCTTCCAGCCGACCTTGGGCCAGCAGCTGTTCCACAAGCTTGCGACGGGCTTCCGGCGTCAAATTGCCCTGTTGTTGGGATCGATCAAGGAGCTGGTTCATCGCTTGATCCCCCCCCATTCGACGCGCTTGGGCAGCGGCGTGTGGCTTGAGCGATGCGGCAATGCTCCAACCCAGAAATGAGGCGCCAGCAAGGGAAACTCCCAGCAGCAGCATCCGTTTTGGGCGTGGCATGGACCCATCATCAGCCCAATCAGTCTGAGGCGATCGCTGAGAGCTGGCTACAGTCACCACACGGATTTTTTACTCCGCCCGGACCAGCTCAATGCGCGCCCATCCGATTCCCCCGGTCACCGAGCCGTTGCAATTCCGGGCCATCGGTCTTGTTCGCGGCACTTACACCCCGACAGACCCCGATCAGCTCACGCGTGGCGTGCTGACCGACTCCAATGGCCTTGACCTTGAAACCGTTGTGCTTGGCAGGGTTTTAACCCTGATGCGCCGTCATCTCGCCATGGATCAGTCCCATCTATGGGTGGTGTATCCCCGTTGCCGGGATAGCGAACACCTTCATCTGCAGATCGCAGGGGTGTGGGAGCCGAGCACCTTGGCTCCTGATCAAAACGATGTGGATGACACGCTCCCGCAGGGTGACGATTACTTCTCCATTCGCGGGGAGTTGATTTACACCAAGCCCGAAACCGGCGAGATGGTGGTCAAAGTGCGTCAGCTCCCGCGTCCTGATGGCAAACGACCATTGCCGTTCAAGGTGTCGATCAAAGGGGAACTTCCCCTCGAGCATCTGCGCCATTTCGTCAGTCTTGACCTTCGTCGTCAGGGGCAAGAGCTCCATTTAGAGCACCACGAAGTGATCGCGCCGATGCCCACCCGTGGTGGTAAATCGAAGGGCGGTCGTGGATCGGCGACTAGCCGCAGTCGTCATTAATGGCAGAACAGGGGCAGGGTTCCACCAGCACCTTGCGGGCCGGTCTGGTCGTGGCAGGGATTACTGGTCTGGGTGCCTTTGGCCCTGCCATGGGTTTGTCGTCTGCCTGGATTGTTGTTTTCGTTCTTGGCGGCTTGATCGCTTTCAGCGTGGATGCAGCGACCTGGCAAGGCATGGGAGGACACATTTTGGCCGAAGCTCTTCCAGGAGGGCAAGACCGTTTGCGGCGGATTGCTGTGCATGAAGCTGGGCATCTTCTGATTGCAGAAACGGAAGAGTTGCCTGTTCAGCGGGTCTTGGTGGGAACGCTTGCCTGTGTCCAAGCCGGTTTGGCCAGCAATGGAGCCACCGAATTCGTTGTTCCTGACAGCGTTCGGATGACCCTTGAGGACCTTCGGCGCTGGAGTCGCGTCCTTCAGGCCGGTATCGCAGCAGAAACGCTGGTGTTCGGCAAAGCACAAGGCGGTGCGGATGACCGGGCTCTCCTCGGCCGGCTCTGGGGATTGTCCGGCCATGACGCCAACACAGCCCAACGAGAGCAACGCCGCGCCCGCCGCGAGATCGAGCAGCAGTTGCGTCAACAGCGCGAAGCACTCGAACAACAGGCGACAGCTTTATTGGAGACGGCCCCGCGTTTGGCGAGATGACCACGCTTTGGGTTGATGCCCCGACCGGCTTGGCAGGAGACATGCTCTTGGCAGGTCTGCTCGACCTTGGCATTCCGATCTCGGCGATCGAAGCGCCGCTCAACAGCTTGGGGCTGGAGGGTTGGTATCGCATCGACGTCGAGGAATCCCGGAGTGGTGGTCTGCGCGGGCAGCGGGTCAGTGTGACGGGACTGGAAGCCCAACCGCCCCATCGCCTTTGGGCTGACATTCGACAGCAAATTGTTGAAGCTCCCCTGCCTACTCCCCTGAGAAATCGGGTTTTGGCGGTGTTTACGGCCCTCGCTGAAGCCGAAGCAACCGTCCATGGCACAGCTGTCGATGCTGTGCATTTCCATGAGGTCGGTGCCGTCGATGCATTGGTGGATGTCGTGGGGGTTTGTGCAGCGCTTGAGCAGCTCAATCCTGCACGGATTTGTTGCTCTCCCCTTCCCGCCGGGCGAGGCACCGTTCGGACAGCCCATGGTCTTCTGCCAGTTCCCGTACCAGCTGTGCTGGAGCTCGCCCGTCGATACCGGGTTCCACTGCACAACAGTGTCGACGGTCCGGATGGAGAGCTCGTCACTCCGACGGGTCTGGCCTTAATGGCCGTTTTGGCAGATGACTTTGCCGCTCCAGCCAGCTTCACACCCGCAAACGTTGGCATTGGGTTGGGGCATCGTGAGCTGGACCGGCCGAATGCTGTGCGGCTGCTGCTGGGTTCCGCTGTTCAAGAGTTGGCGGATGCTCCGCGATGGCAGTCGCTTGTGGTGCAGGAGGCTTGGCTGGATGACGCAACGCCGGAGGATCTGGCGTTGCTCACAGAACGCTTGCGCGAGGCCGGAGCCGTTGATGTGGCAACCCAACCTTTGGGGATGAAAAAAGGACGATGTGGCCATGGGGTGATCGCTTTAGTGGAGGACGATTGTGTGGACAAGCTGCGGCAGGTTTGGTTCAACGCCAGCAGCAGCATTGGGTTGCGGGAACGCCGTCAGGGCCGCTGGTTGCTCCCACGCCGGATCGGATGGCTTGATACCCCATGGGGCAAGCTCCGCGCCAAGCAGGTCAAACGGCCCGATGGGCGGCTAACGGTGAAGCCTGAGGCGGATGATGTGGAGTCGATGAGTCGACGCACCGATTGCTCCATCGCGGAGTTGCGTGCGGCGGTGGCGACGGCCCCATTCATCAGCGATACCGACTGGAGCTGGTGATGGGCAACTGGCGGTCTCCAAAGCTGTGGATCACCTTGGCGAGCCTGGCCTTCATCGCTGTGGCCTTGGTTCAGCAGAGTGCTCAACTGGGTCAGCAGAGCTTGGATGACCAAGGCTGGTGGTGGTTGGTGCTCGGCTTAGGGCTCACCTGGCTCAGCATCCTGATGAACGGAGTGGCCTGGCGGGTGGTGTTGGGGTGGCTTGGTTCTGTGCCGGAAGACCTGGCGGTGGTGCCGTTATTTGTACGCAGCAACCTGCTCAAGTATTTGCCTGGAGGCATTTGGCACCTCGTGGAGCGGGTCCGTTTGCTTCGTCCTTCCATGGGAGGAGGCCCTGCTCTCGCTGGGGTCATCCTTGACCCATTGCTGATTGTGGCGGCATCTGTGCTGATGCTTTTGGCCGGCGGCTGGCAGAACGGCCTGGTGTTGTTGGCACCCATTCCAGCGCTGTTGCTTCTGCCCCGCTGGCGAGAGCCGATTTTGCAGCGGTTGGAGCGCTCAAAAGCGGCGCAGCTGCAGACGGCTGGGGATAGCCCCTTAGCGATCGAAGGCAGCGGCCGCACTGGCTATCCCTGGTTTCCTTTTGCTGCCGAACTGATTTTTGTTCTGTGTCGCTTTTCTGGCTTCTTGTGTTGTGTTCAGGCCTTTGATGTGGCCCAGCCTCTGCCATTGCAGTGGTTAGCGGCTTTTGGTTTGGCCTACGCCGTTGGTTTGGTCGTTCCTGGTGCCCCTGGCGGTCTGGGTGTGTTCGAAGCCACCCTGCTGTTGCGTCTGGGGGGCGACGTGGCAGAAGCTCCCCTGTTGGCGGTGGTGCTCAGCTATCGCTTGATTTCAACGTTGGCTGATCTCTTGGCGGTTGGTGCGTTGCGTGCTGATCGACAGTTGGTTGATTGGTTCGCCCGAAAGGCTTAATCCGCTGTTGAATTCTTCCTGGAGCTTTGGTCCAGGGTGGGGACCAGCGCCATAGCAGCCACAAGTCCTAAAACTAGAATCATCAGGGCGGGTAGAAGGGCTTCTGCCAAGCGCTCGTCGCTCGCGTATTGATACACCCGCACAGAAAGGGTGTCGAAGTCAAAGGGACGAAGCGCGAAGGTCAGCGGTAGTTCTTTCACGGTGTCGACAAACACCAGAAGAAGTCCAACGGTCATTGGCCCGCGCAGCAGTGGTACGTGAATGCGGCGCAGCACTTGCTGCCAATCGAAGCCCATTCCTGTGGCAGCTTCATCAAGGCTCGGACTGATGCGTTCCAGGGCTGCATCGAGGCCACTTTTTGCGACCGCTAAAAAGCGGTCGCTATAGCCCCATAGCAATAAAGCGATGGGTGCGATTTGCCACGGTGCCCCCGTGAGTAGAAGGGCGAGGGCTAAAACGGTGCCCGGTATGGCGTAGCCCATGCCTGCCAGAAACGTCAGGCTGCGCAACCACGGTGCAGAGGTCCAGCGTTTGGCGATGGCCAGCACCACCGCTGCACCAACAGCGAGAACCGCCGCAGCTAAGGCCAAAAGCAGACTGCGCAGGCTGAGTTGGAGCAGGTCGTTGGTGAAGTTGTTTTGGAGTTGGTCCAGGTTGGAGGCGGCCCAAATGAGCGGGATCCCGAGGCTGAGGAGAGGAGGAACAATGGCGATGAGTTGGGCCACGAAGGCACGGATGCCTTGCAATGGCCATGCCGTGGCATCGCCACCGACGACGCCATCACTCCAGCGGCGGCTGCGGCGTCTTAGGCGTCGTTCCCCCATCACGAGACTCAGCACAATCACCAGGGTGATCAGCGCCAGGCTGATCGCACCGGTGGGGTTGCCATCGGCCTGCCAGGCTTCGAGGATCCCCGCGGACAGGCTTGGGATGCCCAGCAGTTGAACGGCACCCAGTTCATTGACAATTTCCATGCCCATCAAAGCCACGCCAGCGCCAATTGCTGGTACGGCGATGGGGAGTGCAACCCTGCGGAATGCTGCCCACGGCCCCACTCCCAAACTGCGGCAGGCCTCAAGCTGCCGCCGTCCACTCATCGCGAAGCTTTCTGTGCTGAGCAGAAAGACGTAGGGGTAGGTCGCCAGTGCCATCACAACGATTCCCCAGCCCAGTCCATAAATCCGCCAACCCTGGCGACTTCCGAGGTCCACGAGGGTGGCGGAGAGTAGATAAGCCGGGGTCGCCAAGGGAATGAGCTGGGCGATGCGAAGCCATCGCCGTCCAGGGAAGCGGCAGTTGATGAGCAGCCAGCCGTTGGCTGTTCCAATGACGGTGCCAATGAGGGCGCTTCCGAGCAGCAGTGACAGGGTTCCTCGGATTTGACGACCACCGTCAGGCCCGAGGCTGCTGAGGCCACTCAGCAGGCCCCGCAGTCCTTCTCCGATCAGGTTGAACAGCGGCCAAATCGCTAGAAGGGCCAGGGCCGCGGCGAATCCGGCCAGTACTTTCCGGCTCATAGCTCTCTGAGGCTGTTGCGGAAAGGGCCGCGACGTTGACGCGATGGCATGGGCTGTCTTGGTCTCGTGCTCTGTGGGCAAATTCGACTTCGTTGCTCATCTAATCCGATTCAGCAGACGTTGGGTTAACCCCCACTGAGCTGGCGAAGGATTTGGCTTGACCCGCTTGGATGCGCCGAAATAGATAAAAAAAAAGCCCCACCGAAGTGGGGAGGAACTGAATCCGTTCGACGTGAACGAATCAATTTTGGTTTCGACGTACTGGGATCGGGATTAAGACGGGTTGTCTTAATCCGCCACCACTGTTGTCGTCGTCTGAATCTGCCAGAAGCCACAGCAGGAAGCTTGTAACCAAAAGGAGTGCGACAAGGACGAGGGGCTCAGCCATCAAGGTGTCTTGCATGCGATTACATTAGTCGGCTTTTTTTGCGCGCGCTTGTTTAGGCGAAACCTTGTCCAGCATCCTTGGCCACACAGGCTTGCAGTTGTTGACGCAAGCGATCGTGGTCGAGGTCTCGGCCGATCAGCACCAGTTGGTTTTTGCGATCCCCTGGCCATTCGGAGTCGTCAATGGAAAAGCGCTTGCCGGCGAGGTGGAAGACGTGGCGCTTTTCGCTTTCGTTGAACCAAAGGATGCCCTTCGCCCTGAACACCTCTTGTGGCATCTGATTGTCGAGGAAATTCTGAAATTTCCGCAGCGCAAATGGACCGTCGCTTTGGAACGACAGGGATGTGAACCCTTCGATTTCCAAATGATCTGGATGGTCGTGCCCATGGCTGTGGTCGTGCCCATGGCTGTGGTCGTGATCAGAGTTTTGGCTGGTGTGCTTGGACTCGGATCCGACGACCTTGTCCGATTCAAAAAGGCCGACGCTCAGCATGAGCGGTAGCGGAACATCCCCTTTAACGGAGCGCAAAATCCGTGCATCATTTTTGACATCGCGCAATTGTTGTTCGACGGTTTGGAGGCGATCCTCCGAAACCAAATCACACTTATTCAGAAGCAAAATATCTCCATAAATCACCTGAGATCGCCCCACCTCCGTAGCAAGAACTTCATCGTCGAAATTTTCAGCATCGATCAGGGTGATGATCGAATCGAGGCGGGTTTGATCGCGAAGTTCACTCCCCAAAAAGGTCATGGCCACAGGGAGAGGATCCGCTAACCCGGTGGTTTCCACCACGATGTAATCCATCGGCTCCGGACGATCCATGATCCGCTCGACGGCCTCCATAAGTTCACCGTTGATTGAGCAACAGACGCATCCATTGCTCAACTCAACCATCTCCTCACCCGTGGTGACCACCAAGTCATTGTCAATGCCGATTTCACCAAACTCGTTGACGAGCACGGCAGTTTTCACGCCCTGCTGATTGCTCAGGATGTGATTGAGAAGGGTGGTTTTACCTGCACCAAGAAATCCACTGAGGATGGTGACGGGCACCCCGGCTGGGGCTGGGGTTGTGGTCATAACTCAAACCGTTCTGAACTCATGCTGGCAGCAGATCGTCGATTGCAGAGGCCAGGTCCTGATCAAGGGAGCTGAGACCCCCCAGATCGTGGGTTGTGAGTTCGATCGTCACTCGGTTGTAGACGTTGCTCCAATTGGGATGGTGGTTGCGTGCTTCTGCTAACAGAGCAACTTGCGTCATGAATCCGAAGGCTTCGACGAAGTTTTGAAAGATCCATTCGCGTTGAAGTCGGTCATCGCGAACCGTCCACTGCGGCAGTCGACGTGCCAAGTCTTGGATTTGATCCTGATTCAGTCGTTGTGTTGGCATCGTTGAATCTGCGGCCAATGTCCATCCTGGCGTGATGGGGCTGCGAGGCGTAAGAGATGGTCGACGAGAAGGAGCGATTCGGGTCCCACCCCTCTGTCATTCATCGAGGGTTGTGGGTGACGACGCGATTGAACATGCCCCATGCTTGGTTGGTGGGATGGAACACCATCAATCACCCTGTTTCACCCAAAGGCTGTATTGGCCAAGTCGATGAAATGCCAACGGATCGGCATTAATGCGAACAAATTCAACCCCTTGTTTAGAAGCCGAAAACTCAAAATTCCAGCGGCTCGACCAAACTTGAACATTGCCGCCCGACTGCCTGAAATTGCAATCAAAGCTTTCGATGGTGTTGGTGTCGTACTTCGCGAGTGTGCACCGGGCTTGGACGATCTCAGCCCGGGCGGGTGCCATGAGGGCGGCGGTGGCGAGGGCTGCTGTTGTTCCTAGATGGATGAATGGTGTTCTCAATTGTTTTGGGTCGACGACTGGAAACAGGGATCGAAGTCGGTCAAGCAATGCAGTGTCCGCTGTCGAACAAGGCTGTCTTGATGAGGTCACGAATCCCCCAAACCGATGGTCACAAGTTTTGTTCACTGCCTACTTCCAAAATTAGTTGATTCAGTGGTCTCAACGGTCAATAATCATCCCCACCCTTTTGTCTCGCAACCACGACATCTGCATCGCTCATCTTCCGAGCGTTCAGTTCCTTCTTGTTGGAGGCGATGGCAAAGGTGCCGTTTTCGATCCCTTCGACACTCCAGGTTGCATCAGAGTCAAATGCTTTGATCTTGCTGACTTTCCTCGGGGTGAGGATCATCCCTTGGTTCCTGCGGGAAGCCATGTCATCTCTACAAACTTGATTCGCTCTAGCATCAACGGCAAAAGCACATCCGCCAAGTGGATGGGATCAGTCGCTGAGTTCATGGAGGCGGTCAATCATCAGATCCACATCTGTATCGATTCCTTCGGCGGTTTCCCAGGCCGATGGATCGTGGCGTGCCTGAACCGCTTGATTGATGCGTTCCGCATTGCGGAGGGTCAAGAGTGTTTGTGGCGTTGCTGCAGCGGACTGCGTTGCTTTTTGAGGTTTGACTGTGTTGGTTGACTCGCCCAGGAAGTGGCACGCAATCTTTCTCACACTGCCAAGTCGGCGATGTTCCCACAAGTAAACCGCTTGCCATGTTCCTAGAACAAGTTGTCCGTTCTGAACGCTCAGGTCCAGGGTTTGGCTCGTCAGAGCGGTACGGATGTGGGCCGGCATGTCATCGGCTCCCTCGTCATCGTGGGCATATGGTCGGCTTTCTGGCACCACATCCGCCATCCATGCATCTAGATCCTGCAGAACTCTTGGATCTGCATTCTCATTAATTGTCAGGCTGGCACTGGTATGAAGGCAGGTGAGGTGCAACACACCTTGGTGTAAGTGGCTGCTTCTCAGCCATGCATTCAAGGGCCTGTCGATACGGGTGAAGCCTCGTCCAGGCGTCGATAGGTCCAATTGATGCAGAACCTGGTGGAGGGGCATTGGCTGGCGCAATCACGACGACGTGGTTGAAGTCTGCGACGTTGCTGAATTGGATGCACGATGTCGGCGGTGAGCCGTCACGGTTGTGCTCATCATTCGGCCAACCTGGTGGACCCTCAAGGTTTCAGCATGTCCTGTTCTGAGATGTCGGACCTCACATTGCTGTTTGACGGTGGATGTCCGCTCTGCGTGCGAGAGGTTCGTTTCCTTCGCGATCGGGATCGCCATCAACGCATTGCCTTTGTCGACATCGATGCACCGGAATACAACCCCGCTGCCTACGGCAACATCAGTTATCGGATGGCGATGGGGCGGATCCATGCGTTGAAGCCCAATGGAGACGTTCTTCAAGACATTGCCGTCTTTCGAGAGGCCTATCGCCTCATCGGTTTGGGCTGGCTGTATGCCCCCACCCGCTGGCCTTTGATTGCTCCATTGGCCAATCTCGCCTATGGGTTTTGGGCGTCACGGCGACTGCAGTGGACCGGCCGGGCTGACCTGGATACGCTGTGCAGAGATCGCTGTGCGTTGTGATGAAAAAAGGGGAAAAGGAGCATCAACAAAGAGTGTTGCTCCTGAGCGATTTCCCCCTGGACTGATTCAACAAGCTTTAGTGAACCGTGATGGGACAAATAGAGTGGAATTATGTTTATCAAATTGCCTTGATAGGCCGCTGTTGAGGGTTGTTGGGTTGGCTGGCACGTTTTGTTTGGATCGGCTACCAAACCCTTAACCATCCTGCCGATCACTTTTGAACCGCTCCATTAGTTTTTCGAAGGCTCTTGATCTCTTGGGCCGCCTTTGTATCGCTGCACTTTTCGTGAATGCTTTGCCAGGAAAAATGGGTGACTTTTCTGGAACGGCTTCATTGATTGCATCGAAAGGAATCCCAGGGCCGCTGTCCAGCGCGCTCTTGGTGTGCGCAATCGTGATTTTAATTTTGGGCTCAGTGTTGTTGGTTTTTGGGAGCAATACGATTCTCGGCGCTTCGTTATTGCTGCTTTTCCTGGTGCCGACAACTCTGATCTTTCATACCAATCCCCTTGATCTCCCACACCTCTTGACCAATGTGGCAGTGATTGGTGCCTTGATCTTGGCGATCACGCGTTCGACCGGTGGATCTGTCCCGAGCTTCCGGGCTTTGAGATCAAGACGCCGTTGCCTGTGATCTTGGGGTTCCTCGTCGGTGTGTGCGGTCCAATCGTCATGATGGTCAAAGTTTTTTAGCCCCAGTGGCAGATCAGATCACAGCCTGGGACAAGCTTGGCGCTCATATCCGAGAGACCGCTCTTACGGGAAGTATTCAAAGCACCCTGTATTGGGACCAGAACACCCGAATGCCTAGCGCTGGTTCAGCCTGGCGTGGGGAGCAATTAACCCTCTTGGCGGGGCAGTTGCATGCGAGGCAGAGTTCTCCTGCCTATGCCGAGCTGGTGGCAGAAGCGCGCCAAGCATGGTCTGAAGGTGAGCGATGCCGGGAGCAGGGTCGCAACCTGGACTTGCTTGAGCAGGATCTCCGCCGTCAGCAATCGCTGGATCCAGCCTTGGTGAGTGCCCTGGCGACGGCGAAGGCCAATGGCTACAGCCGCTGGCAGCAGGCGCGCCGTGACTCTGACTTCAGCTTCTTTGCACCGGCGTTGCAAACGCTGATCGATCTTCGTCAAGAACAGGCGCGTCAATTGGCTGAGCCGCGTTCTTGCTGGGAAACGTTGGCCCAACCCTTTGAGCCAGATCTCAGCTTGGATCGACTCATGCAGCTCTTTGGGCCGCTGAAGGAGCGTCTTCCTCAATTGGTGGCAGAGGTGGCTCCACAGCCTCGTTCCCGTTCAGCGTCTTGGGAGCTATCGGATGTTGCGCAACAGTCTCTTTGTGAGCAACTGTTGAAGAGCTGGGGACGTGATCCGGATTCCACCTGTGTGGCCTATTCACCCCATCCGTTTTCCATCACCCTCGGCCCTTCGGACTACCGGATTACGACCCGCGTGGTTGCAGGGCAGCCGTTGTCATGCTTTCTCGCCACAGCGCATGAATGGGGCCATTCCTTGTATGAACAGGGTTTGCCCAATCAAAGTCACCAGTGGTTTTCATGGCCGGTTGGTCAAGCCACCTCGATGGCGGTGCACGAAAGCCAATCCTTGTTTTGGGAGAACCGCGTGGCGCGAAGCTTTGCTTTCTCAGAGCTGTGGTGGAAGCGTTTTGTTGAAGCGGGAGCTCCGCTACAGGCACCAAGGGATCTCTGGCATGCGATGAATCCGCTCTCGCCTGGGCTGAATCGTGTGGAAGCGGATGAGCTCAGTTATGGATTGCATATTCTCATCCGAACAGAGCTTGAGATCGACCTCCTGGAGAATGGTTTGGCCGTCAGCGATCTGCCGAGTGAATGGAACCGGCGTTACCGCGAACTCCTTGGTGTGACTCCTGAGAATGATGCCGAAGGCTGTTTGCAGGATGTGCACTGGAGTGAAGGGCTTTTTGGTTATTTCCCCTCTTATTTATTGGGACATTTGATCAGCGCTCAGATCAGTGAAGCGATGACTGAAGCGATTGGTGCACCTGAGGATCATGTGGCTCGTGGTGATGTGGGCCCTTTGCTGGCCTGGCTCCGCGAGCATGTTCATCCGTTGGGTCGCTCTGTGAATGCTGAGCAGTTGGTGGAAAAGGTGACGGCTCGTCCGCTCGACGCTGGATCGTTTCTGACGTATCTCGAGGGCAAGCTGGCTGCCCTCGGCACCACATAACCATTCGGCGCAATTGCGTGCAGTTATCGTGGCTTTATATGCACGAAACTGTTCTTTTTGATGGAAGTTTGGGTTGATTCGAGGTTGCCCCGTAGGATCCCGGGCGCTGTTCTTTGCCGTGCATGGCCAACCTCGATCAGGCTCCAAGCCGCAGCATGCCCAATCTGTTGCATGTGTTGCCCGCCTTCGCTGATGAAGCCGAGCTTCGCCTCAACACGATCGTGGAGCTCAACTCCAACACGATCAATAAGTACGAGTTGATCACTGAGACGGGCCACTTGAAGCTGGATCGTGTCGGCTATTCCTCCCTCTCCTATCCCTTTGCCTACGGATGTATCCCCCGTACATGGGATGAAGATGGTGATCCTTTGGATATCGAAATTGTCAATGTGACAGAGCCACTCGTCCCGGGATCAATCGTGGAGGCTCGCATCATTGGTGTGATGACGTTCGACGACGGGGGAGAGGTTGACGACAAGGTGATCGCTGTCTTGGCGGATGACAAACGCATGGATCACATCAAGAGTTTTGAGGACCTTGGTGCTCACTGGAAGAAGGAAACGACGTACTACTGGGAGCACTACAAGGATCTGAAGAAGCCCGGAACTTGCACCGTCAATGGTTTCTTCGGTACTGAAAAAGCTGTGGAAATTATCAAAGGCTGTGAAGCCCGTTATATGGCGGAAATTGATCCCAAACTTGTTGACTAACGCTTTAAATCAATGAGATAACAAGGCGTGGATCTCCTCGCCTTTTTTATGGATTAGCGCTGGTACATGTTCACCAAAACAGCGCGTTTGGCATCGGGATGCTGGGGGTGTCCGCAGTGGGCTCCTTTCTGTGAAGAGAGAACCATGTCTCCGGCCTTGGCAAAAAGGGAAATCGCTTCAGCCCCTTGAAGTTGACTAAATTCAAAAGGACCGAGTTGATTATTTTTGTTGAAGCTGGCACTGCGCCACCACAAGCGTCGGCGGCGATGGGACCCTTTGACATAGCAATAGGGACCATCATCAAGTGCATTGACATCACTGATGTACACGAAGGATTTGAATTTCAACGACCGGCCATCGCAGTGATAACTCCGTGTGTCCTGAACCCCCTGGTTTAAGTAGAGATTGCGACACTTCACTTTCATTTGATTGAGGCTGCTCACGAGCAACAGCTTTTGGATCAGTCTTTCGTGCAAGCAGTTCTGGATCCTTGTTCCCAAGTTGATTGAAAGTCGCTCAGGGTGAAAAATGTCGATCATTCCGGCATCACTTCCCGTCCGTCCGTCCGGTCGTTTCACCCTGTAATTAATCACAGGACGATCCGCATCTCGGAAGTTGTTATATCCCTTTAAAACGCGATGGTTTGGAAGGTTGAGGTAGGCAATCTCCTGGAGATTGGAAAGGTCGTTTGATTCGATGTTCCCTAGCAAGTTGTCAATCTCATCTCGGATCGACGTCAAGTCTTGATTGGAAGCGGCACCGCGTAGACAAATAATTCCGTGGCGACGCAGGGCCCAAGCGGCGGCAAGAAAGCTGCGTCGGCTGTTCACAATCCCGGAGAACGGAAAGGTGATGTTGGAAACGGCTCGTGCAAGAGCATCGCCACGCAACAGGGTTGGTTTTTTTGTGGCGATCGTCGTAGGGGGCAACACGGCTCAACGGCGTGTGGGCAGGGTACCGCCGCCGTAACCAATGCCGGCATCGCCCCCCGGTGTCTCACGCATGAGACGGAAAGATTCTGAAGAGTTTTCTTTTTGCGGCTGGATTTGAGGTTTTTTGGCCGCGGCGTGAATATGGTTGAGACCAGCAAGACTTGTGCGTCTCATGCGAGTTTCTTGGTGCGCTCTGCCGATCGTGGTCGCTGCTCTCGCAACGGCCGTTCCGGCGAGGGCGGAGGAGTTGGCTCTCAAGGCCCCAGCCCCGTCGCCATCGCGCATCCTTTTGGATCTGCAGCGACGTGAGATCAGCGTGCTGCTCGATGGACGGATGCGTGGGTCTTGGCCGGTGGCGATCGGTGACCCCAAGACCCCCACGCCTAAGGGTGAATTCGCGATTCTCACGAAAACAATCAACCCTATTTACGTTTCAGACAAGTACGGACAACGCAAGGAGCTGAGTGGCCCAACCAGTCCCATCGGTGATCGCTACTTGGCCTTCCATCGCAATGGTCGCGGTGAATTTGGCATCCATGGCACCCCCTGGCCCCATTGGGTCAAAACCCGCGCCGCCGTCAGCCTGGGTTGCGTGCGCATGCTGAATGTCCACGTTCGTCAGTTGTTCGACCTCGTTGATGTAGGCACCACGTTGGAAATTCGGGGCTGAGATCGGTCTTGATCGTTTTGATCTGTGGGGGTTGAAGGTGCATTCAGGACTTAAGCCACGATTCCCCAGGCTTGTTGCAGGGTGGCGAGAGGTTGGTCGGCCACGCTGAAGTAATCAATCGCGAGTAGGTCTTGTTGGCACTGCCGGCCACGGCGTAGGGCGTGAGCCACCCGTTCGGCCATGCCCGGTGCAGAGATTTGATGGGGGTGGCTACCTGTCACAACACTGTCGAACAAACCGCCCTCGTACATCGCCATCACGCCAAGGAACCAGAGGGTGGCGCCAGGTTGTTGACTGCTTGCGGCACCAAAGGCTGCGTTCTCAACTTCACCGATCACGGTGACCTCATAGTCACCCAGCACATGGAGCCAGTCGTGATGGGCGAGGGCAGCGTTGGCACCCCCCAATTCCCCTGGGGTGAGGAAGCCATGGCTTTGGTAGTGGGTCCAAACGGCAGCACCGAGTGTCCCTGGCGGTAGTTGCGCGAGGGCGCGCCATTGCGCGGCGAGTTCGGGGTTTTCTTGCACCGTGAAGGTCCAGGCCTTTGGGCCGTGTTGTTCGAGAAGTTGCTCGAAACCGTCTTGTTCACAGTCTTCCTCTCCCATCCAAAACAGTCGGTAAAAATCACTCTGAGCCTGAGCCCGGGCTTGCATGGCCACATCCCTGGCGAGAACAAGCGCGCGATCGTGAACCTTGAGCTGATGAGCCCAATGCTCCAGGGAACGTTCTAGCTCCTGAGGGATTGGATTCAGCATCATTTCCGTGAGCACCAGCAGTTCAATCAGTTCACGCCGTTGAAGCTCTCCTGGGAAAATAGCCTGAGCTTGTTCAACATCGATGGCATCAATTTCATGGAAATCAATGCTCACATCGAGAAGCTCTCGAAAGATTAGATTGAGGAAATGAGGTTGAAACTCCGAGTGCCATTGTCCATTCAGTCGACATGCTCCCGCTACAGAGGCAGCCATCTGAAGGGCTTGGTCTGAGGTGGTGTGGGCAAGAAACATATTGAAGTCTCAGGGTGTGAGTCGTGCCACTGTTCATGAACTTGAGGCAGTTGGCGCGCTACATGCTTTTTGGGAGATTACCTCCTGACAAGCAATCGTTGCCAATGATGGGGATGTTGAGGATCGCCTCGATGGCTATCACGCTGAGAGGAAATGGCCATGCATCCAGCGCTGGCAAGCAGCGCTGAGTCATTGTTTCGCTCAACTGTATAAATTCGCATGGGTCAATCTTGCTGATAAGGCTATTTTGAATGTGCATTTCTATGCTGATCAATGTCGATATGAGCCGTCTCTTCGGACATCGGATCCAATAACTAATCCTTGTGCATTTGCTAAAAAGAGAAAGGTTTAGATCTTTAGGAACCGCCCATTGTCATGAAAGCCTCGTGTGTATTTTGGGTTGATGGGGCTACTCACGTTCTCACTAATTCATCTTGGTTGCAGTCTTGTATGGTCAACCATTGCTGCATTTCTACCGCTTCGGTTGGATGGCCTTGAGTAATAGATGTTGATAACGGATTTTCTTGTATTGACTAATTATTTATAGTTTGTCAACGTCAATTGTTCTGTGTATTGACTACATATTGGCAATGCTTTCTGGACAGGTGCCATTGATTTCATCGATCGGATGATTCCATTGCGATTCAAGGTCCAGGCCGTTCCTCATCTTGCATCCCCTCTTTGCAGAGTTGGCTGCGGTTCGTTTAGGCCTCTGGTCGGACGGCGTCGAAGATCTCCTTGAGAATCTCGCCAGCTCCCAGCTCTTTCAGGGTGGTGGCGAGCGCAATTCCAATGGATTCAGGCTCTGCGGAGGGGCCTGTTGCCTGCTCTCGGATCAAGCGCTTGCCGTCGAGGCTCGCCACCATGCCAGTCAAGATCAATTGATCTCCTTCGAAGCGGGTGTTCACACCAATGGGGACCTGACAGCCTCCCTCTAGTTCGCGCAGAAAGGCGCGCTCCGCAAGGCAACGCTGGGATGTGGGCCCATGCTCGAGCACTTTGATGATGTCCATCACTTCGGGCTTGTTTTCGACGCATTCGATCCCCAGGGCACCCTGCCCCACGGCGTGCAGGGAGATATCGCTAGGAATGGATTGATCAATGCGATCGGCGAAGCCAAGTCGACCCAGACCTGCCGCCGCAAGGATCAGGCAGTCGTACGCACCACTGTCCAGTTTTTCTAGGCGTGTAATCACGTTGCCGCGAACGTCCTTGAACACCAAATGGGGGTAGTGAAAGCGCAACTGTGCAAGGCGTCGAAGCGAGCTGGTCCCCACCACAGCTCCTTCGGGCAGGGTCGCAAGATCGAGGTGTTTGTTTTTGGCATGCAGCACCAGGGCATCGGCGGGATCTTCCCGTTCGGTGATGCACCCGAGCATCAGTCCTTCCGGGAGGTTGGTTGGTAAGTCCTTCAGCGAATGAACGGCGATATCGGCTCGCCCAACCAGCATTTGGGCCTCGAGCTCTTTGGTGAAAAGTCCTTTGTCGCCAATTTTGGCGAGGGCAACGTCGAGAATTTTGTCGCCTTGGGTGGCCATTGCCTCCACCGTGATCGTTAGGCCTGGGTGGGCTTTTTCCAGTTCTGCTTTGACCCAATTGGTTTGCACCATGGCCAGCTGGCTGCGTCGTGAAGCGATGCGCAGTTCGGTGAGGGCCATGGATTCGGCGAGTCAGCCGCTCAGACTACGCAGTTGTGCGCTTCGAATCTGGTCTTTGTGAAGCGAATGGATGATTCCGCTATGTGAACAACGCTTAACATTTGCGGATTCGTCGGTTGTGAGATGCCTGGTCCAGTGGTGAACGGTGTACGCCAAGTCGGAGCCCTTGGCCAGGGTCCGAGCGGTCACATGGCGCAAGAAACTGTATTGCCACTGATCTCTGAAGGTCGTATTCGCCTGCTCCTGTTATCGAGCGGCGAGGTGTTAATGGCTCGCCTCAGGAACACCACCGATCAGGACGGTGATCATGCTTATCAACTGATTCGGCCGCGTTTGGTCCAACAGGACTCGTCCGATGATTCTGGTTGGAGCCTTCATCCTTATCTATTGGGCTTGACGACCCAAAGCAACGTGGTGCTGTTCAAGTCGGCGGTGGCCTCCGTGCTGGATCCTGATCCCCTGTTAATGCAGGCCTATGCAGAGGCCACCAATCAAGAGTGCCCGCTTGAGGAAACGCCGGTGGAGCGCTTGAAGCGTGCGTTCCAGGAATTCACTGAAAGCGTTGATGCAAATCAGTCTTTGGGTTGAGGTTGATCACGGTCCACCACGAGGTCCGACCAAAAGAAAAACCCCAGTTGATCACTGGGGTTTGTATTCTTCCGTGTGAGGAGGGCGTCTCATTTCCCTCACGTCTCGTTATACGCGATCAAGGACGCACTGAACACGTCTCTGACGTCATCCTTGATGTGATCTTGACCCAGTGGTTGACAGGCTAGGTCGCGTTGATCCCTTCAGATCCACTGGCAAAGCTGCAAAAAAATTGTGATATGGATTCACTACTTGTGACAACCTCAAAGCTGCTCTGGTCATGGCTAAACCATGCAATACCCAGTAACAATGCAATCAGCACAACTCCAATATTTAAATGGAGTTATTTCTTGCCTTGTTCACAGTATTTTTCCACGAAAGCTTTTGATTCCTGGGTGATACACATTGTCTCTTGCGCCTCAGGGGTCAGAGATGGCGAAACTTGTCTTGGCACAGTTCTGCCATCTCGTCCTGTTCTAGTTCAGTCAGACATTCTGCAAAATCGATCCAAAGTAATTTATCTGAACATTCATCTAGCTCACGCTGATAGGAGAAAGACCTCCTGAAGTGTTCTTGTCGGTGAGCTATAGAGAGATCGCCCACCTCATTCCATTTTTGTTCAAGGAGTTGACCTAATTTCTCTCTCCTGGACAAAGCCATCAATCTGTAGGTGATTAAAGATTATTCAAGCGATGGCACTAACAAGTTTCAATGAAGCCAGTTTTTGTTTAAGTTTTACTTGAGGCTTCTTCATGAATTTGCTTTGATTGATGCGTTTCGGGCACTGGGCTTGGACGTTATCGTCTGTGAAATGGGAGACGATCAACTCTTGTACGCCATATATGGTGTTTAGTCGCTTGATCAATCAGATGTGAGTTTTTGCCGATGCATCGTCTCGCCAATCGGTGCAGACTTGGATGAGTTGCATGAGTCATATGAGATCACTGGTGCTTGGAATGTCCTTTTGGCTGGAAAGGCTTTTGATCAATGTTGTACTCTCGCTTGTTTTATGGCCGATCAAATTGATTTATCGTTCACCTGAACCCACTTGGAATGCATGGTTTGCAAATGAATATCTATGTCAGCTAGACGGGCGTTATTGCTAATTTTTCTGTTTTTAGTCAGTGATTTAAATGAGTCGTTAACGTCAGTCGAAGAAGGCTGCTTTCAATTTCGCTTTTCGAATTGCTTTTTAGGCAATTTTGATTGATTTGATGGACGATCAACAAGCCGATGGTTAGGAAATTGAGTCGAACGCATTGATTAAAATCAGTTGACGCTTTGTCTGGGAAAGGTGGAGCGGTTGCTGAGGGTCGCGAGTGATCTAAATCTCTCTTCTTTTGGTGATTAACGTGATGTAGTGATTATCGAGGGCAAAGAAAAAACGAGTTATTTTTTTGTTAAAATTTTATCGCTACTTTTGATCCTGTGAAAAAAAATTGATGCATAGTCTCAAGCTGTTTATCTTATCTGCTCCGAAGCGGCTCGATTAAGAAATAATCGGAGGCTTCGGGATTGGTTCTATCAGGTTTGGGGATGTTGTGAGTACAACCCTTCGATCGGAAAGATCAAGCTGCC
>JBDQPG010000033.1:0-23910 GCA_040260695.1 Synechococcus sp. SFB_27S_18OctNov_coas_78
CATGTAGACGTCGAGGGTGTTGGGGTCGCCAACGAAGGGCGCACCCCATACGGCATCCAGAATCGTTTGGCGCGATTGCACCGCATCGGCATTTCGCACTAGGAACAGCAACAGCTCAAATTCCCTCTGGGCGAGGGCAATGCTGCGCTCTCCCCGTTGCACTTCCCGTTCGATCGGATCGATCAGCAGATCACCGAGCGCAATGCCGCTGGCCTCCCCTCGTGCCTCCTGCTCATAGCCGCCACGGCGTAGCCGGGCCCGCACCCGGGCGTGGAGTTCCTTGAGGTTGAACGGCTTGGTGAGGTAGTCGTCCACTCCAGCATCGAGGGCTTGAACCCGCTCGTCCACATCGTCGCGGGCGGTGATCATCAACACTGGCGTGGTGTTGCCGCTGCTGCGCAGCCTGCGGCATAGCTCCACCCCAGAAAAATCAGGCAACGTCCAATCCAGCACCACAAGATCGAAACGTTCTTGGCGCCAACGCAGCAGAGCGTCCTGGCCGTTGTCGCAGCCGATGCATTGATGGCCGGCGCCGCCGAGTTCCTCGATCAGGAACCGCAGCAGTTCCGGGTCGTCATCGACAATCAACAGTCGGCTGACGGCGTCGTTCACGGCAGGCATCGTTCGAGCCAACGATAGGTCGACCAATCAGCGGGGAATGCTCTTACTGCCTTGGTTGTGTCGTGATGCCGTTTCGATTCATTCCGCCCCGTAGCAGTGCTGGATTTGTGTTGCCGTTGGCCCTCAGCACCGCTGCGGTGTTGTTGCTCAGCAGCCTGTCGCTACAAACCCTGGCGATGCATGGTCATCAACGCAGCCGCCAGCGGATCACCATCGCCGAGCGCGCCGATGCGCGCCAGTCGGTGGCGATGGACTTTCTGCAGCGGGCCTCTGGTCCCAATCGTTGTCTGTTGACTGTGCCGTCGC
Source organism: Synechococcus sp. SFB_27S_18OctNov_coas_78 (assembly GCA_040260695.1). Classification (GTDB taxonomy): domain Bacteria; phylum Cyanobacteriota; class Cyanobacteriia; order PCC-6307; family Cyanobiaceae; genus Parasynechococcus. The sequence continues at coordinate 928 of JBDQPG010000033.1, forward strand.
AGCAATGGTGGGAGTTGGGGCTGTGTCCTGGGGCGGATCCCCAGCCCCTGCAGGCGGGGCTTCGTGATGGGTTGGCCTGGCAACTATCCAGCTGGGAGCCTCATTCATTGGCGTCTGGAACCCTGCAGTGGCGTTGGCGTGATGGTTCGCTCGCCACACTTGAGCTGGTGCTGCCGCAATGACGCTCACCGAAGTTGTCGTGTCTGCGGCGATCCTTGGGATGAGTACGCAGGTGGGTTTGCAGGGGTGGACCCACACCGCCAAGGCCACAAAATCGGCTGCGCTGATCGATCAGCAATACCAACAATTGCAGCAACGTCTCCTAGCCAGTCGACGTCTGCTTCAAGCCTCCGATCTGGTGGATGTTGCCTGTCGCTTTGATGTCGATGCTGTGGACAGCGCCCTTGCTGCGATGCCGCCGGATCCTGCTGTTCTGGAGCAGTGGGTTTGGGATCCGCTCGCTCCAGCCACAGGGCTCTGGCTGTCGCTGCAGCTGGCGGAATCTGATCCAGGCCCTCCGCCTGCTCGACGCTTGCTGTTCACCCCCGCTGGTTTGGGCCATTGCCCCAGGGAGGCGCAGTGATGCCGACATATTTGAGACGAGCGTTGTCATCTCGCCGTGGTGTCATGGCCAGTGGCGTTCCGGCCAGTGGCTTCAGCTTGCTGGAGCTGCTCGTGGCATTGGTGATTGTTGGCATCTTGGCCACCACGGCGCTGGCGCCGTCGGGGCGTGATCGCGAGCGCTTGGCGCTAGAGGTTGGCTTGCGCCGGCTGCGGACGGGGCTTGATCGGGGTCGGATGGCGGCGCAACGCCAAGGCGAACCCTGCGGATTGGCCCTTAGCCAGAGCGGTTGGCAGGCCCCAGCCAGTGGAACGTTGGCATCGTGCCGTGGTGCTGGCATGGCCCTGGCGGAGCTGCACTCGTCACCGCTGCAGTTGCAAAGCAACCTGCCGGACCTGGTGCGTTTTACGGCCAATGGCTTGGTGCTCGATGGGGGCCTTGTGGTGCTCACCCATTCGCGTGTTCCCCAGCGGCTTTGCCTGGTGATCGGCCTGCCCTTGGGGATCACGCGCACCGGGATCTACCAGGCGGATTCAGCTGTCGTACTTAGCAGTTCCCATTGCCGACCCCGTGATGCGGCCTAAGCAACGGGATGGCGCTGGTGCTGGCTTCAGTTTGGTGGAGCTGCTGTTGGTGGCGGGTCTCGGTGTTGTGCTGTGTGCTGTTGCGCTGCAGTTGCTGCTGGGGGAAGCGCGCCAGGGTGGTGCCTTGGCCCAGCGCTTGATTCTGCGCCGGCTGCAAAGGCGCACATTGGAGCTGATCAAGGGGGATTTGGCTGACGCGCAGAGCTGGCAGCTGCAGCCCAATCCGCAGCCCGATTGGCCCTGTCCGATGGCCCACCGCGATGTGCTGATCGCTATCCATCAAGCCGATGGCTCGCTGCCGGTGCTGTACAGCCTTGGCACGCCTCCATCTGGGATTTGGCGCGGCCAGGTGCTGATGCGCTGTGGCCCGGCCTTTGATCTTCAGGGGCGGTCTCGAGCTTCGAGCTCATACCAACACCGCGTGGTGCTCGATGCCGTTAACACGATCAAGCTGCATCAGCCGCTGGGTCTGCCGGTGATCGAGATGGAGTTGGAGCAGCTCCTCAAGGGCGGCACCCATAACGACAGCCCCAAAAGCGTTCGTTCGAGGGCTGTTGGCTAGAAGCCCTTTGGGCTAAGGACTGTTCGTGAATCGCTTGCGTCGTCAGGCATCGGCAGGATCTGGCGCGAGCAGGAAGTAGGCGATCAAGGCCACCTCCGCACAGGCCAGCATCACGTGGTCGAGCCAGCCGAATTCCACCCCCATTCCCATCCCTGCAATCCAGCTGTTCACTACCACCATCACCACTGAAAACATCGTGAGGGAGAGGGCCGCCCCGCGGTTCAGATCGTTCCGTCGCAGCCATAGGCTCCACAACAGGGGGAGCAACACCAGGGTGCAGACCCCATGGAGGAGCCGCATCGAGAGATCGCTATGCAGGTGCGGTGTCACCGCGGCCCAGGCATTGATCGGGATCAGAAACGAACAGAACACCAAAAAGGGAATCATTGGCTCAGGCGCACGGTGAAGCAGCTTCCTTCGTTGAGACGGCTCCGGACCTCAATGCTGCCGCCCATGCCGACCACCAGCAGCTTCACCAGTGACAGTCCCAGACCGGAGCCGGTTTTCACCGGTGCATTGCTGCCCCGCTGAAAGCGTTCGAACACCGTGTCCAGTTCGTCCTCTGGAATGCCGATGCCCTGGTCGATCACCTCGATCGCAGCGTTGTTCCCGTCGTGTTGGAGACGTAAAAGGATCGGTCGATCCTCCGGGGAGTACTTGTCGGCGTTTTCAATCAGATCGAGCAACACCTGACGCAGCCGGGCTGGGTCGGCCTGGACGATCACATCACGCTGCTGCGGATCGTCGGGGAGTTCTAAGTGCAACGGGCTCTGCAAGGTGTGGCGTGCCATGTCGGCCACTTGCTCCAATTGATCGGCCAATCTCACCGGTTCGCAGGCGATCGCCAATTGGCCTGAATCTCCTCGGGATAGATCGAGCAGATCATCCATCAGTCGTTGCATGCGGATGCTTTCGTCCTTGGCGGTTTGCAAGCCATGCACCTGATCGCTGCTGAGGTTGTCGCCCCGCTTGATCGTGCGATGGATGTAGCCCTGAACAATCGTGAGTGGGGTACGTAGCTCATGGCTTACGGCACTCACGAATTGCCGCTGTTGCCCCCAAGACAAGGCCAATCGTCCCAGCAGGTCGTTGTAGGTCTGGCTCAATTGCACTACTTCAATCGGGCCTGCGCTGAGTTGAAGCTGTGCCGTTGTGAGGGTGTCGGCGGTGACTTGGGATGTGGTGGCGTTGAGCTGCTCCAGGGGTTTCACAATGCGCCGCACCAGCCAGCTCACCGCTAGCAGCGTGATGGCTAAGCAGCTGCCCCAGGTGAGGATCATCAACTGCAAGTAGTTCCCGAGGGCCTGTTGATTGGCTCCCACTTCCTGCAAGATCCAAAGCCGCCCTCCGCTGGAGAGCTGGTCCACCAATTCGCTGAGGTATCGCGTTTCTCCAACGCTGATCTGCTTTTGGAGGCCTTGAATGCGTCCAGGATTGTGCTGCATGGCGGCTTGAATCGCCGTATTCGAGATGCTCAGATGATTGCTTTCGGGCAAGATCAGGCGTCCATTCGGTTGTTCGATCCACATCTGGGTGCGATGGCTGGAGTGAACCAGGAGCTCCTGCCGCAGATTGTCCAGATCATGGCTTCGATCGGCATTTGCATCGGCACTCTGATTGGCACGCAGGCAGGCCTGAATTGAGCTTGCGCTGCTCCGCAGAGCTTGTGTTTCGTTGTGGATCAGGTTCCGTTGACCCACCCACAACCCTGCTGTTGAAGCACCGGTAAACCCTGCAAAAACAACGAGATAGGTGGCGAGCTGAAGTTGCCCCTGAAGGCTGCCGAGCAGCCGTTGGCGCCAGCGACGTTGAGATGGCATAGCCCCATTCTCCTTGGTTCGGTGGACAATGCAGTGAATTCGCACCGTCTCCGGCCTGTGATTCGCAGCCTCTCCTCTCGAATGGCCCGTTGGGGGGTCGTGATTGTTGGGGTGTACTTGCTGGTGGCCTTGATCACCCCAGTCCTGATCCATTGGGGTTGGCTGCCCGATGCCAATGCCGGACTGGCCAATCCGATTTACAACAGCCCCAGTTGGGGCCACTGGTGTGGCACCGATCGCTTGGGTCGGGATGTGTGCGTTCGCACCATGGCTGGCAGTGGTGTGGCCCTCCAGGTGGTGTTGCTCGCTGTGGGGTTTGCCCTCGTGATGGGTGTTCCCCTCGGGATGGTGAGCGGTTATTTCGGCGGTGCGATCGACCGAACGCTGGTGCTGCTAATGGACACGCTCTACACCTTGCCGGTTCTGTTGTTGTCGGTGGTGCTTGCTTTCTTGCTTGGGAAGGGCATCCCCAATGCCGCAGCGGCCCTTTGTGTGGTGTACGTGCCTCAATACTTCAGGGTTGTGCGCAACCAAACAGCACAGGTCAAAAGCGAGTTGTTCGTTGAAGCCGCCCAATCGCTGGGGGCCGGACCGGTATGGATCTTGCGGCGCTACCTGTTTCGCAATGTGATCACATCGGTGCCGGTGTTGCTCACCTTGAATGCTGCCGATGCCGTCCTGGTGCTGGGGGGACTTGGTTTCCTCGGCCTGGGTTTGCCTGAAACGGTGCCGGAGTGGGGGGGGGATTTGAACCTTGCCCTGGCAGCGGTGCCCACAGGCGTTTGGTGGACGGCTCTCTTCCCGGGCCTGGCGATGTTCATCCTCGTGCTCGGTCTCTCCTTTCTTGGTGAGGGGATCGAAGCGTGGGTGAGCGGCGGCGAAGCACGCCCAGCGTCAGACTGAAGGTCAGAATGCTGTTGTTAGAGGACTTTTCATGTCTTGGGGAGTCAGCGCTCTTTTTCTCACAGCTGCTGTTCTGCTCTGGTTGATCGGGCGTGACAACTCCGATGATGTGATTGGTCTTCTTGAAAAGATCATCGCTGTTACGGCAGTGATGCTGGTGGTTCTCTTGAACCGAAGCATCGTGTTGGAGGGGGTGGCTCTGTTCATCGCTTTTTGGTTGCCCAAATCGCGTCGTACCCCCTCTTGAGTTGACGATCTAACCCTGGGTTTTGGCTTTCACCTCACGGATTGAGATTCTGCAAGAACTCGGGAAGATCGCATGGGCTGCTTCCACGGCATGGCCGAGATCCACCGACTGAACCATTTCTTCGCCCCAGTCGGTGCCGCAGTGATACGTCACCGCGTACTGATGCATCTGTTTGTGATCCATCCCTGACAAAGCAACTGATGGAGTTATGGCTCAAGGATGTGTGGGAAACAAGATTCGATGAAGTTTCAGCAGCGCAACTTCACGGTGCGTGGCAGCTCCTCCGTCAGTTCCCCGCGGTCATTGAGGTTTGGATAGGACCTGTTCTGCTCACGGCACCATGCCGCTACCTCGGGGTACGACCATTCGACCAGTAGCCGCTGGTAGTGGTCTGGTTCAAGCCCTTCTCCTTGGCTGGGGGCAACTCCAGCAGCGTGCCGTTGGCGTAGGGATTCGAACAGCAGGGTTGCTGTGGCAACAGACACGTTGAGGGATTGCACCATTCCGCGCATGGGAATGAACAGCGCTTCATCCATCAGATCCCGAGCTTGATCGCTCAGCCCCCATTTTTCTGCTCCAAGAACAAAAGCGGTGGGGCCGGTGAAATCGCAGTCGCGATAGTCCTTGGCATCGGTACCGAGGTGGGTGCCGAACAAGCGAAACCCCCTCTCCTTCAGGGTGCTAATCGCCGTTTCAATATTGGGATGATCGTGCAAGGGAACCCATTTTTGACTCCCCTGAGCGGTGCTGTTGTAGGTGCGCGGCCGCCCATCAAGGCTCACGGCGTGGGCCTCAAGGGCCCCAACGGCATCGCAGCTTCGCAGGATGGCTGAAAGATTGTGGGGTTTCTCAACGTGCTCAAGAAGCACAGTGAGATCCCCCATTCGGTGGTTTAAGACCGATTTAAGCCGCTCGAATCTCCTTGGTAAAAGCGGCATGCCGTAGACAAATTTGCACAAGAATAATCTACTGATACCATCGAAATACGACGTATGAAGTGAAAGGGTATCTGGGGCGTTAATGAAATTAAGTTCTTAATATCGTTATTTGATTGAAACTTGAGAGTATGCGTCATTTGCAGAGTAATAATAGGCACAGACAAAATGTCTAGTAGTATCTATTCGCTCCTACAGGAAGAAATTTGAATCGCTCAATGATTTGACTCCTGGCAAGTCGATTGCAAGGTCAGCCGTTTTATCGCCATCAACGTCGAGCATTAGAGTTTTATTTTTGAATTGTAGTTCGCCTGCTGACCCGGAAAATGGGTTTGCTTCTATGTACGTTAGTTTGGACTCAATTGCGCGAAAATTGAGTTTGTCTTTTTTGTTTTGAAAGCCAAAGATTTTGTCTCGTTCACCATCAAGATTCGGTGAATCACTTACATCGGTGTAGATGAATTGATTTTTTCCGCTGCCTCCGATCAAGCGGTCGGCTCCGGCCGCTCCCATGAAGCGATCATTGCCTTTTAATCCTACAAGTAAGTCATTCGTGTTATCGCCAATCAACCGGTCTCGACCATCCAGTCCAATTTTTGTGGATTGAATGCTGTTTAGATCAGACTTCTTCAAACCAATTTTTTTGTCATCAATGCCGATGTCTTTTAATGCTGGAAAGTTAGGCGCTGTTGCGTTCTCGAGAAGGCCACCAAGAACTTCGATGTTGAATATTAGGTCTGTCTTGGGAGGAATCGTGCCGGAACCGGCTTTTCCGTAGGCGAGTTTCCATGGAATTTGGAGCTCGATGACTTCGCCGACGCGTCGATCTTTGGAAAATGCATCATCCCAGCCTTTGATCACTGTGCCAGCACCGATGACAAATTCAAAGGGGCTTGAAGGTCTTGGTTCGGTAACGAAACTATCTTTATATTGAAAATAACTCGGAGCAGGAGTCGGTACGGAGAAGGTTTGAAAGTCGTAATTCGCGTCAAATCGATCACCATTGGTGAACGTTCCGTCGTACCAGACTAATAAAGTATCTCCATTCTTGACCGCTTGGCCTGTTGATTTGCGTAAAACTTTTGTTGAAAGTTTGGTTATTTTAGACATGAATTGGCTTCAATTGTAATGCAAGTATAGTGCCCATTTCTCCCTTTGATCGATTTTGACGGAAAGGTGATAGACGTTGTAAGACGGATTCCCCGTGGTCATTTGGCCACCTATGGGCAGATTGCAGATCTAATCGGTGCCTGGGGATGTGCGCGGCAAGTGGGTTGGGCTCTTCGACGACTTGAGTTACCCACAAATGTTCCTTGGCATCGTGTTGTGAATGCCAAGGGGAGAATTTCGATGAGCCTCAGCCGTGAAGGAAGCGATTGGATGCAGAGGCAGCTTCTTATGATTGAGGGCATTCCCGTTGATCACGAGGGGCGTGTCCCGTTGCGGCAATTTCTCTGGCGTCCAGATGCTCGTTCTATTGCATTAATCCCTAGATCTTGACCACGCCCCCCACCATCGGAATTGCGCCACGCCAGTTGGCGTGGAACGTGTTGCAAGCGGTTGCAGCGGGGGCCTATGCGGATGTGGCGCTGGAGCGCTGTTTTCGGGATCATCCCCTGAGCGGACCTGATCGTGGCTTGGCCACGGAATTGGCCTATGGGGCGATTCGTCAGCGTCGTGTTTTGGATGGATGGCTCGACCGTTTTGGCAAGGTTCCTGCGCAGAAGCAACCACCAAAGCTTCGGTGGTTGCTGCATGTGGGCCTCTATCAAGTGCTCTTGATGGAGCGCATTCCTTCCTCTGCAGCAGTTAATACCACCGTTGAACTGGCCAAGACGAGGGGCCTGGCCCGCTTGGCTCCGGTGGTGAATGGCCTCCTCAGGGCTGCGATTCGCGCCCATGACGTGGGCGAAACGTTGCCCCATTCAAGCGATCCAGCCATTCAGTTGGCTGAGCAGCACTCGTTGCCCGATTGGTTCGCCACTTTGTTGCTCGAGTGGCGAGGGCTTGAAGGGGCTGCGGCGGTGGCAGCCGCCTGCAATCGGGTCCCGGATCTTGATCTGCGCGTGAATCGGATGCGGTCCAGCGTTGATCAGGTGGCCCGTGATCTTGCAGTGGCTGGCATCGAAACGCGTCCGATTTCAGGCTTTGCGGATGCTTTGCAGGTGATGGGCCATGGCGGTGATCTGCGGAGTTGGCCCGGATATGAAGAGGGGCATTGGTGTGTTCAAGATCGCGCCGCTCAGTGGGTTGCTCCATTGCTTGATCCCCAGCCAGGAGATCGAATTTTGGATGCGTGTGCGGCCCCTGGAGGTAAAGCCACCCACCTGGCTGAGTTGGTGGGCGATGCTGGTGAACTCTGGGCCGTTGATCGTTCTGCAGGTCGGCTGAAGCGGGTGGCTTCGAATGCGGCCAGACTCGGACTTCGCTCAATTCAGGCCTTAGCCGCCGATGCGTCACGGCTCTCCAAGGAGCGTCCAGAGTGGTGTGAAACGTTTCAGTCGATCCTGATTGATGCCCCCTGCTCGGGGTTAGGGACCTTGGCTCGCCATCCCGATGCCCGCTGGCGGATGACCCCAGCAGCGATTCAAGGTTTACTGCCGCAGCAATCGGCGTTGCTCGATGGTCTCGTGCCATTGCTGGCTCCGGGTGGACGCCTTGTGTATGCCACTTGCACGATGCACCCTTCTGAAAATGGCCAGCAAGTTGCTGATGTCATCCGTCGCTGTCCGTCCTTGTGTTTGAAGAAGGAACAACAGCTTTGGCCCGACCAAAATCAAGGGGGAGATGGGTTCTATGCCGCCGTGCTTCAGCGCGTTTGAGCTTCGTGCTTCAGCGCGACTGAATGGTTGGTTTTAACCAATTGCGTTTCGGCGTCTCGAGGGCTTCCCTTGGCGGAGGTGGTGCCGGCAGCGGTGCTTCGACCGGAGCCTGCGGGGAAGGATCGACGGATCGAGGGGGTTCGGACCCGCTGGCAGGTCTGGGCTGGGATTCGGTGCCGCGAGTGTTGTGTTGATAGCCGGGATAGGCAACCTTCTTATCGGTTTTCTTGGGTTTCTTTTTGCCTGGAACGCGCCATGGACGGTTGAGCACCGGTTTTGGGGGGAACGCTTGAACTGGGATCTCCTCCTCGATTTGCAGCATGAACTGTTTCCAAGCCCATGCGGCCTCGCCGCTATTGCTTTTGGTTTCTCGGTTGTCGTCATATCCAAACCACACGGCGGTGGTGAGTTGGGGGATGGAACCGATAAACCACAGGTCCCGTGTGCCCTCTGACGTTCCAGTTTTTCCGGCCACCTGTCGATCGTCCAGTTTCGCGGCAATACCGGTGCCACCGGTCACCACGCGCTGGAGCATCCAGTTCATGGCATCGGCTACATCACTATCGAGGGCCCGACGGCCTCGGTCTCCATCCACCCTTCGGCTCCAGAGAATGTTGCCCTCTGGTCCCCGGATTTCTTCGAAAGGAGTGGGTTTCATAAAAACGCCACGGTTGGCAACACCGGCATAGGCCGCTGCCATATCCAGAACTGTTTGTTCATAGGCACCAATGGCCATCGGATAGAACTTGCCGAGGGGACGGCTGGTGCCGATATCAAATTTGTTGGCGGTTTTGATGATGGCGTCAAAGCCCACCGTGTCTTGCAGCTGCACCGCAACGGTGTTGAGCGAGTTTTTGAGGGCATCCGCCAGTGAGATATTCCCGAAATACTTATTGCCAAAATTCTTAGGGCAATATCCATACCAACAACGCTTCTTATCAAGAACGATGGTTTCTGGCTTGATGCCTAAGTCGATGGCCGTTGCGTAGGGGAACAGCTTGAAGGTGGAGCCCGGTGAGCGCAGTGCCAATGTGGCTCGATTGAATTGACTTTTGTAGAAGTCGCGTCCTCCCACCATCACGCGCACAAGCCCGGTGCCAGGTTCGATCGACACCATCACCCCTTCGGTGTCAAAGGGGGCATTCTTGAGAATCACATTGCGTGCTTTTGTTTGCCAATCAAGGATCAAGCTGGTTCTAACCTTCAGCCCGCCTACCTCTAATTGTTCTGGGGTCACCAGCTTGGGTAATTCTTGAGCCACCCAGGTGGTGAAATATGGAGCGGAGCTGTTGAAATACTTGGGTGTGGCCGGCTTCAGTGCGAGGGGGGAGGCGCTTGCTCGTTCTGCTTCCACGCGGCTAATCGCTCCCGATTGGGCCATGCGATCAAGCACTAAAGCGCGTTGCTTCAGAGCCAAATCTGGATTCACCAGGGGTGAATAGATTGATGGTGCTGGAGGTAGGCCTGCGATTAATGCAGCCTCAGAAACTGTCAGTTGATCGGGGGTTTTTGAGAAGTAAATCCACGCCGCGTCCGATACGCCGTAGGCACCGGAGCCCAGATACACATAGTTCAGGTATTGCTCAAGAATTTGTTGCTTACTGAGTTGCCGTTCCAGCTTCAGTGCCAGAGCGGCTTCCTTCAGTTTGCGCGTAATGGTGCGGTCTTGGCTCAGAAAAACAATCCGAGCTAGTTGTTGGGTAATCGTGCTCGCACCTTCCCGCACGGCCCCCTGTCGAACATTGGTCACCACTGCCCGGGCAATGCCCCAACCGTCCACTCCGTCGTGTTGAAAAAACCGACGATCTTCTGCGGCGATAAAAGCGTTTTGAACCACCAGGGGCATGGCTCCTGGTTTGATTTTGTCTCGCGTTGCAGGCCCCAATTTCTGAATGATTTTCCCCTGGAACGAGAGCAGCGTGATCGTTCCTGGGCGGTTGAAACTGGCGATTCCCCGGGCATCTGGCAGCGTTGAATCCACGATCTGGGTGATCGCGCGGGTTCCAAGCGCTGCAGCGATACCAACGGCGGCAGCCGTTCCCGCGATCAGGGCCCAATGCAAACGGGTGCGATTCACATCACCTGCGTCAGAGAGCTATGCCCGACGGCCAATGCAGTGACCAACATGCCAAGAACCAAGAAAGGCTGCGCACTGGCTTGATATTTCACATCAAATTTAACGGGATCGGTTAAAAGCCAGATGTCTTGAAATGTGATTTGGGGAATAATCAGCAGCACTAAGAGAACGGCTGCAAAATGTTGGCCGATGGCAATCAGCACAGCCACCATTGCCAGCTGGAAAATATCGATCATTCCTGCACTGATCCAACTTGCACGTTGGATTCCAAACACCACAGGTAGAGATTGAAGTCCGAGGGCACGGTCGCCCTCAACGCTTTTGAAATCATTCACCACCGCAATTCCCAATCCAGCCAAGCTGTAGGCGAGGGTGAGCAGAGCTGTCGCCCAGGTGAGCTGTCCAAACAGGGCTTGGCCAGCCCACCAAGGCAAAGCGATGTAACTCGCGCCGAGGGCGTAGTTCCCCAGCCAGCCGTTCTGCTTCAGCTTTAGGGGAGGTGCCGAGTAGATGAAGCTCACAAACGAGCCGCCCAGGGCCAGCAGCAGCACCACGGGCGTGGTGTGTTGGGCCCAAAGATCGAGTCCGTAGGACACACCAAGACCCGCCAGCAGCAAGACCCAAATTTGAACTTTGACTTGTCCGAGGGAAATCGCTCCGGATGGAATGGGCCTGTATGGCTCATTGATGGCGTCGATCTCCCGGTCGTAGTAGTCGTTGATGGTCTGGGTGAACCCAGCCAGCAGAGGACCACTCATCAGCATGCAAGCAAATGCCGCCAGCACGTGATCGGCACGCCAGAGGTAGTTACCGCTCGCTGCTGCGCCGCAAATTACCCCCCAAATCAAGGGGATCCAGGTGACCGGTTTCATCAGCTGCAGTCGCAGCTTCCAAATATTGGTGGTGCCTGAGGCACCTTTCATGCCCAGCAGCTGACGTGCGTCGCTCACAGGATCAGAACTCAGGCAGCGGTGATTTCGTCTTCAAAGAACCAGCTGGTGGAGCCATCGCTCAAATCCACAATCACGCCGATTCCTTTGCCGTCAACGGTCCGGAACTCCTTCACAGTTCCAGTGGGATCTTTCTTGAGCAGATCCACCAAATTTTGGGGAATCCGATCCCTGACGCGGGAAATCCGGATTTTTGATCCGATGGTGATCGATGCAGCCTGGGACATGGCCTGCGAGGCTTGGAGAGTTGCGCAACCTTAACAGTCGCTTTTGCGCTCAGAACCATGGTTGCGCTGCGTCTTATTCCCTGTCTGGATGTTGCCCGTGGACGGGTGGTGAAGGGCGTCAACTTTGTTGGTCTTCGCGATGCCGGTGATCCGGTGGAGCTGGCCTGCCGTTACAGCCGTGCTGGCGCTGATGAATTGGTGTTTCTGGACATCGCGGCAAGCCATGAAGGCAGAGCCACCCTTGTGGATTTGGTCCGCCGCACCGCTGAGTCGGTCACGATTCCGTTCACCGTGGGTGGCGGGATCAGTTCCGTGGATGGCATCACCGAATTACTGCGCGCGGGTGCCGACAAGGTGAGCCTGAATTCATCCGCGGTGCGGCGGCCGGAGTTGGTTCGGGAAGGAGCGAAGCATTTTGGTTGTCAATGCATCGTGGTGGCCATTGACGCGCGGCGACGCAACAACGCAACGGAGGGCTGGGATGTCTACGTCAAAGGTGGACGAGAGAACACCGGTCTGGATGTGGTGAGCTGGGCGCAACAGGTCGCAGACTTCGGGGCAGGCGAGATCCTGCTCACCTCGATGGATGGAGATGGAACACAAGCTGGATACGACCTCGAACTCACCCGTGCTGTGGCCAATGCCGTTCAAGTGCCTGTGATTGCTTCTGGGGGAGCGGGCTGCATGGATCACATCGCGGCGGCATTGGACGCTGGGCCTCAGGGAGGGCACGCTTCCGCCGCATTGTTGGCATCGTTGCTGCACGACGGCGTTTTCACCGTGGAGCAAATCAAGGCCGATTTATTGGCCCGGGGCCTCAAGATTCGACCATGAAACCTGGAGACCCTGCTGCCGTTGAGCAGCTTTTTGATGCAGTTGCTCCTCGCTACGACCGTCTCAACGATGTGCTGAGTTTTGGCCTGCATCGGCAGTGGAAGCGGCAGGTGGTGCGTTCCTTAAGGCCGGTTGCTGGTGAGCATTGGCTTGATTTGTGCTGCGGCACCGGTGATTTGGCGTTGGAGCTTGCCCGCTGTGTGCGTCCGGGAGGATCTGTGATCGGCGTTGATGCTGCTGCTGCCCCACTGCAATTGGCGGAGGCCCGTCAGCGGCGTCAGCCGTGGTTGCCGGTGAGGTTTCAGCAAGGGGACGCGCTGGAGACGGGATTGTCATCGGGAACCGCCGATGGCTTGGTGATGGCCTATGGCTTACGAAATCTGGCCGATCCCGCCCGTGGTCTTGCGGAAATGCGCCGAATTTTGAAACGGGGTGGACGAGCTGCGGTGCTTGATTTCAATCGTTTGCTTCCCGGCACGGCCGCGGCGCAGTTTCAGCGTCTTTACCTCCGTCGGTTGGTGGTTCCGATCGCCGCTTCAGTCGGTCTAAGGGAGGAATACGCCTACCTGGAGGAGAGCTTGCAGCGATTCCCGATCGGTGCTGAACAGGAGGCGATGGCCCGTCAAGTTGGGTTCTCGGAGGTGCTGCATCAGCCCATGGTCGGTGGGCAAATGGGCTGCCTGATGCTCCGCGCCTGAAACTCCGTGCATGAAGCTTTGCTTGCTTTGGTTGCGGCGCGCCTTCAAGCTGATCTAAAGAAGCTGAAGAAAAGATAAAGAAGGAGGGTCCCTCTTGGCTTTTCCTCTCCCGAATTTGTTGTCCGACATTGAGGATTTGCTGCAGGACGTGCAGTGGCTTGATGGCTTGATCTTGGTGACCGACTCCGAGCGAGCCAGTTTTGTGTCGTTCTCTCAGGTTGACCCTTTGTTGCGACGCTTGCGCCAGCGCCCCCGTGGGGCTGAGGTGGCCGAAAAGCTCTGCATGTCGTTGTTGGAGTCCCACGGGAAAGGAGCGGCCAAGCCTGTGTTGGTGTGTCAGGGAAACGGTCGTTTCTGGTTGGGGATGATCGGCCTTAGCCCAATGCAGCGTCATCGCGATCACGCCGTTGATCATTTGAAGCGCTGCCTAGAGCTGCAGGTCTGAGCTTTGCGAAGCTCCCCGTTTATGGCGTGATTTCGTGGTGGATCGTCTGAGCTGTTTACAGGCGGTGCGATCGATTCAGACCGATCCCTACCCCCATGCCTGTGTGGAACAAGCGCTCCCGGATGCCCTCTACCAAGAGCTCGAGGCAACGTTCCCAGAGCAATGGATGTTGGAGCGGATTCAGCGGCTTGATGCTGGAAGCCCGACCCGGCGTTTAAAGGTGGCGGAGGCTTTGCAGTGGGACGACCTTGCTCCGATTTGGGTCGACTTTTTGCGTTTTCACACCAGCCCCGATTACCTGAGAGATGTGGTTCGCTTGTTTGAACCGCAACTGTTGCAAGCACTGGGTTCCACACAACTGCATCAGTTGTGGCGGGGATCGGTGACGCCCCGACGCATCGGACCACGCGGTGACCTGGTGACCGATTGCCAATTTGTGCTCAATGAACCGGTGGGTGCTGATGCCACCACGCAGCCCGCCCATGTCGACAACCCGAAGGAGATCTACGCCGGATTGCTGTACATGCGGAAGCCTGAAGATCGAGCCACGGGGGGTGACTTCACAGTGCATCGACTTCATCAGCCGATCCGTCGACTCGATAAGGCGATCGGCCGACAGCTGCCGTCTTTGATGCACACGCCGGTGCGCACCATTGCGTATCGACCCAACACCTTTTGTTTATTCCTCAATGTTTTGGGAGCGGTCCACAGCGTGACGCCTCGACTGCAGCCGATCGAACGGCGCCGCAGCATCAACATCATTGGAGAATTTGCGGGGCGCCAACGGATGTGGAGGCGTCCGGAATACGACAGTCGCCTATCTCGTTCTGAACAGTTGCGTCAGCGTGTCTTGTCGCGTTTGCGTGCATTCATCCCAAGAAAATAATCGACGCCCATTAACTAAAAATCTATCTTTCTTTCTGAGATTGTTGCTGATCAATCATTCGAGCGAATACTTGCTGACAAGACCATCGCAATGGCTTCCAGTATGCAGAATTTGATAGCTGATAAAGAAGATCTAACTGATCATAAAGCTCTAGTCTTAAACAGGCCCAGGCCGCTGCAACTCTCGACTTTGTGTATTGCGGAGTGGTCTCTGAAAGAGCTGATCGCATTAACTAACTCTTCTCCGAGAATCGTCTAAGTCCGATGATGCAGGTGAGGTAATAGTGCGTCACACAATCTGACCAGAGTCGCTCCTCCATGCTGTTGATGATTCTGAGGCAATCCTCTGCATCAAGATTCATCAGACTTAATGCAGCTCCATGTTGAATCGCTTCATCCCGATGATTGAGGCATCGCTCAATGTTATCTGGATCATGATTGCATTGCCATTCAGGCCTGATTTTTAGATGTTTTGGATTATCAGTTATAAAGAACTTCAAGTTGTGAGCTGAAATTTCTGCTGTAGTAGATTCTAATCATCTTTTTCTGTGCCAATGAATTGCATTGATTGTTATAGTCCTTGCATTCTCGTTTTTTGTTCTTATTGTCTTTCTGCTAAGTCTATTGTCTTGACTAGGATTTTACGGTCACTGCAAGCATCACTCTTGTCGTGATCAGGTCTTTGTGCTTCGCTTGAATTTCGTTTACTTTAAAATTATCTGGCGGGATAGACCGTTCGAAATTGTCTAGCTTCGGTTTTGCAAACTCAGGCTTATTGTTCTCCGCAATTCGCTCTCATCTCCATTGAGCTTTGATCTCATTTTCATTCGTTAGCGTTAATTAATACACTGACTGTCCCGTCTTGTTTGATCCACGCTATTGATGCCTTTGTGCCTCGTCCCTCGAGCTATGCCGTCTGACACAAGATGTCAATGTAAGCATTGCTAAAAGAAGAATTGTGCCTCTTGTTGTTGCCATGTGATTCATGGTTTTGTAGGCGTTGACGCGAGTTTCTTGTTGAGAAATCTCAATTCAAATTATGTTTGTATTTTCTCAACCCATTAGTTCCGGCTCTTGATAGTTTCTGGGTCACCCTAAATGATTCTTTTGACGTTGTTGTTGGTCTGTTTTTTGCTCCGTTTTAAGGCAATTGAAAAGTTTTCAGGGGGGCTGTGGGTTCTCGCCCTGTGACGTGGTCTTGTTTGAAGGTGGTTTCCAATTCATCCCGCACATCATTTGGGAAAGTAGCCTTGTTGTTCCGTCGGGATCAACAAGCAAACAACAATGCTTGCCGCCCAAACACCCCACCACCACTTGAAAAGACAGACATATGCACTTCCAGGACATCATCGGCACGCTGAACAGCTTTTGGGCCAACCAGGGCTGTCTGTTGCTGCAGCCCTACGACACCGAAAAAGGGGCGGGCACGATGAGTCCCCATACGGTGCTTCGTGCCATTGGGCCTGAGCCCTGGGCTGTGGCCTACCCCGAGCCCTGCCGCCGTCCGACGGATGGCCGCTATGGAGATAACCCCAACCGGGCGCAGCACTACTTCCAGTATCAGGTTCTGATCAAACCGTCCCCTGATGCGATCCAGGAGACCTACCTCGCTTCCCTCGAGGCGTTGGGAATTCGGGCGGCTGATCACGACATTCGTTTTGTTGAAGACAACTGGGAATCTCCCACCCTTGGCGCTTGGGGTGTGGGTTGGGAGGTGTGGCTGGATGGCATGGAAGTCACCCAATTCACTTACTTCCAGCAATGTGGCGGACTGGATTGCAAACCTGTCTCCATCGAGATCACCTATGGCCTAGAGCGGTTGGCGATGTATCTCCAGGATGTGGAGAGCATTTGGGATCTGAGCTGGAACGCCGACCGTAAATACGGCGACATCTGGCTTCCCTTTGAAAAAGGTCAATGCAAATTCAACTTTGAGGCCTCCAATCCAGAACGGCTCAAGCAATTATTTGCCATTTATGAGGCTGAAGCGTCGGATCTAATCGATCAGCAGTTACCGGCACCGGCCCTCGATTTCGTGCTCAAGTGCAGCCACACGTTCAACCTGCTCGAAGCCCGTGGTGTGATCTCGGTGACGGAACGCACCGCCACCATTGGCCGGATTCGCAACCTGGCTCGGAAGGTGGCTGAGGCCTGGTTAGCCGAACGCGAGGCCTTGGGTTTTCCGCTGCTCCCGAGTGATTAACCAACAACTGGGGGAACACTCGCTTTAGCGGCTTGGAGCGGTCTGCCAAAGCGATTGTCCATTGATCACATCGCCTTCGGGCTCTGCCTGGTCTTGTTGCTACGGGGACTGTTGTGGGGGGCACCATCACCAGGTGCCCATGATCCATCCCTTCTGATTGGACGCACGGTTGAGTTGATCGGTCGGTTGCAAGCCGATGCCCGGGTCTTCGACACCAGCTGTTCCGCCTTGATCGATGTGGACTACATCGATGGCCGAAGCAACAGAGGTCGAACCGAGGTCGTTCTGCGGCCTTGCCCAAACCCTCCCCAGCAAGGCTGGCGGCTGAAGCTCACCGGTGCGTTGCAGCAACCGCGTTCCAGTGTTCATCCGCTCTTGCCGGGGGCTGCGCAGCGGCTCCAACGGCGCGGCAGTTGGAGTCAGCTTGAGGCTCGTCATTGGCAGGTGTTGCACCAACCATGGACTCCTGTAGCTGATGCACGCCGGACCATTGCATCAAGGTTTCAGCAGGTGGCAGGTCCGCAACGCGGTGGTCTGCTGGCGGCCCTGGTGCTCGGCAGCGCCCAAGTTCAACTTCCGGCTGAGTTGCGCGAAGCCTTTCGTGTTGCTGGCCTGTCCCATGCCCTGGCTGCTTCTGGATTTCATTTGTCGGTTGTTCTCGGTTCCGTCTTAGCCGTTGCCCGCGGCGTATCCCGTCCATTGCGGTTGTCGCTTGGATGTTGTGCCTTGCTTGTCTTTCTCACCCTCGCGGGGGGGCAACCATCGGTGGTTCGTGCGGTGTTGATGGGGGCGTCGGCCCTGTTCATCCGCGAATCGGATCAGCGCAGTCGGGGGGCGGGCGTGTTGCTGCTCACCTTGATGTTGATGTTGTTGATTCGTCCCGATTGGGCCCACTCGGTTGGCTTTCAGCTCAGTGCCGCTGCCACTGCTGGTCTCACCCTGTCGGCCCCCGGATTGGAACAACAACTTTTGCGTTGCTGTCCATCACGGATGGGTTGGCTGGCGTCTGCCATTGCGGTGTCTTGGGCGGCCTTGATCTGGACCCTGCCGCTGCAATTGCTTCATTTCGGATCGACACCGCTTTATGCCCTCGTCGCCAATCTGCTGGCGGCACCCCTTTTGGCTCCCCTCACCTTGTCGGCGATGGGCCTGGCTGCGGTGGCCTTGGTTTTGCCGCACCCACTGTTGGTGGGATTGTCATGGCCCGTGCAGCACCTAGCAGGGCTTTTGATCGCTTTGGTGCACTGGATTCGTCATTGGCCTGCGGCCCAATTGCTTACTGGTCATCCGCAGCCTTGGGTGGTGCTGTTGATGGCTGTTGGATTCATTCCTTGGGTCATCGCTTCATACCGCGGACTGCGTGGTTTGGCCGTGGTGACTCTCGTCAGTGCCGTTGTGCTCCATGGCCTGGTGCAGCTGGGCGATGGTGTCGTTGCTGCGAAGCAACATGGCCGGCGCTGGCTGCTGGCCCGTCATCGCGGAAGAGCTGCCTTACTCAGCACCAAAGCTGATGCGTGGAGCTGTCGGGTGGCCAAGCAGCTTGCCCATGTCCATGGGCACCTCCGTTTGGATTGGATTGTTTTGTTGGATCCTGTGGCCTCGGATGCAATGGGCTGCTGGACCTCTATTGCGGAGCATGTTCAGGCTCCCCATCAGGGACGACATCCCTTGGCCATGGGCCAACGTTTGCAAAGCGATGGTCTCGCTCTCTCATTGCTCACCAGCGCTGGGCAGGCGTTCCAGTTGCGTGCTGGCCAGCAGCGATGGCGTTTGCTGCCCAAGCCTCAGGCGCTTTGGGCCTTAAGGCGTTCGGGTCGTCCTCGATCAGGGCGATGGACGGGCACCTGGTTGGGCTTTCAGCCCACGCTTGATCAGCAGCATTGGTTGCGTCGTCTCAAGGCCAAGGACGCCATGGGGGTGGGCTATTAAGATGAGCCAACGTCTTTTTGACGTTTAGGAGAGGTGGCAGAGCCCGGTTGATCGCGCACGACTCGAAATCGTGTAGGGGTAACACCCTCGAGGGTTCGAATCCCTCCCTCTCCGTTCTAAGCAAGTCCTGCAAGGTCTTCTGATGTCCCAAACCCGTTGCGGTGAGGGACTTTTTTAATGCTTGCTGGTCTCAGTTCGTCCTATAAGAAACCAGGATTTCCCGCAAATGTGTGGGTGGAAGTGTGGGTGGAAAAAGGGGTTGTGTGGGTGGATAAAATCTGTGTGGGTGGAATCTTTAGATGTCTCTCTCTGACTCACAAGTTCGTTCCTTTCAGGCAGCAGAGAAGAGGCAAAAGCAGAGTTGCGGTGATTCTCTCTTCCTTGTGGTGGAACCCATTCACAAAGGTGGTGGCAAGTCCTTTGTCGGACGGATGCGGTTCCCTCCTGGACGGAAGAGTCCTGTGGTGGATGTGCGTATTGGTGTCTATGGAAAAGGAGTTGGAAAGTGGTCCCTAAAAGAAGCAAGGGACGAGTGGAATCTCATCAGGGCATGGAGCAAGGAGCACAACAAAGACCCAAGAGATAGGAAGAGAGAGCAACAGGCACTACAGGTTCAGAAGACCAACTCTCCAACCCTGGAGCAGGCATGTGAGTCGTATTTGTCTGATTGGACCTCAGCAAACGACAGAGGCAAAAGGGAATACAGGAATCTCCTTTGGAATCAGGTCCTTCCTGCGTTCGGTGGGAAAACATCTGTTGAGCACTTCTCCTGGGAATACAGGCATCCAGGAGGAAAGAGCACCAGAGAACTAATGACTGAATACCTGGGGAGAGTCAGAAAGAAATCACCCTCTTCAGCAAGCAAGCAACAGATGGTGCTGAGAGGGGTCTTTGAGAATGCGGTGAATAAGGGATGGATAAAAGACGGACAGAATCCTCTGCTTCGTTCTGTCTTCAGTCCCAAGGACAAGAAGTCCCATCAGGTTCAGCACCATCCCTTCCCCTTCTGGGAACAACTTCCTGAGTTCTTTGAGGTGTTTGACCGCAACGAACCGAATGGTCAGTTCTCAACCCGTGGTGCATGTCTTCTCACCTTCATGACTGGGTTGAGGGTTGGTGCGATTTCAGGGATGAAGTGGGAGGAGGTTGATATGGAGGAGGACCTCTGGAAGGTTCCTGCGTCTCGAATGAAGACCTGGGATGACGGAGAGAAAAACCACTTGGTTCCTCTGACTCAACCCATCAAGGACTTGCTTTGGGAGATGGAGAAGGTGAATGGAGGAACTGAGTTCGTCTTTGCTTCTCCACGAACGCAGTCCAGGCACATCAACCCCTCATCCATCAACAACCACTTCATCGATCTTGGATACAAAGGGGACTTTGTTGGACATGGTGTTCGGACCTGTGTCCTCACTTATGGGCAAAAAGAACTTGGATTCGATGAGAAAGTTATTCGTCTCCAACAGGGATGGAAAGTAAAAGACAAGATTCAGGGTATTTACGATAGACATGACTCATTAGATGAGAGGAGAAAGTTTATGATTTCTTGGTGCGATGCTCTCCTTGCTCAAGGCATGAAGGTCTGACGATTGTTGATTAGTTCTTATTAGTGAGACCTCACGGGACCTGCTAATATAACTGGAAGGTCAGGGGTCAAAGTGGCATAAGAGGAACCCGACCCGTCGGTTTACTGGGTTATACTATTCACATACAAACGAAGGGAGGAGACGACCGCTCACGCCCCACAACTAAATAACCACTTGCCCGAAGGGGTCTTTCCAATCAGTCTACAAGAACTGATTAATCTAACTACGAGATTGCAGTAATCAATACACTCTTATGACTTCCATTTCATGTTTTCTCAGCATCAGTTCATTCGTCTTCCTCAGGTAAAAGAACTTACTTGTCTCTCTAAGTCGTCGATTTACAGACTTATAGAAGAGGGAGATTTTCCAAAACAAATCCCATTGGGTGCTCGTTCTGTCGTCTGGGTGAAGTCCCATGTCGAAGATTGGTGTGCTCAGAAAGTCAATACTGCTCTTTGTTGAGTAGTTGATAGGTGAATAAGAGATAGGGAACCCACCTTCATAACTCCTTCCCGTCAAAAATAAACACTTTATTGGAGTAATCCTTATGACAAATGCTGAACATGCTGAATGGATGACAGATTTTTTCCTAAATCTGCACAATCACTACCTCAAGGAATACCTCTCCGAAGCAAGTGATTTGATGCGTGAATCGGGAAAGCATTACGACTTCAGTGATTGGTTGCGGAAAGACCCGAAACTGGAAACGTTTGTCCAAATGGAGAGTCATCTCGCAAAACAAGGGGTATATGTCGATGCCGACATCAAACCAAAATATTGCCGTTTTGACGAATCGAACTAAGCACTACCAGAAAACAAACAAACTTTTTATTGGAGTAATCCTAATGAACAAAAATAATTTAAGGAATCTCGCAGAGCAAGCACTCTTTGAGAAGAAGATGGAAGAAAATGGTCTGTTCTCACCAGGACAGACAGATGAGGACCTCATACCTCTTATGGACCTTGGGTTTTATAAGGCAAGTATTCCTCTGATTGAGACAGGGGGAATGCTTTTCATTGGTGTTCTCACTTCTGGGAAGACACCCAATGGTCAGGACTTCTTGGACCTGACACCTATTCAGGACTTTGAGGATGCTGCGGATGAGCACTTCCAAAAGACAGGAATGAACGTCAGGACTGATGTTTTCAACTCCTACCAAGAGTGCTTGAAGAACCCCCTTCTGGTTTCCCTTCAGAAGTTGTCCAGGGATGAGTGGTTTGACTTGTCTCAGGACCTTCAGGACAAGAAGTAAGTCCGTATGAAACCAGCACTGGTCAATCGCAGGATTAAGGACTTCCTGCGGGACCTTGCTGACGAAGGAACATTCCATATGCGTAAGAAGACGGGACACCCTGTCTGTGTTGCTTCCTATGGGGGACAGAACAGGTCATTCACCCTCTGTTGGACTCCTGGGAGGAACTATCAAAAGTATGTGGTTGCAAACCTGAATCAGTTTGTGCGGTCTCTCCCTTTGGAGGACCCACCAAGGTTCTCATTACATAAGTTCTTCGAGGACCTCTGACCCTCGTAAAACCCCGGTTTAGGGAGATGCCCGGGAGACAGAAAGGTAATAACTCTCACTTTTATTTACTTACTAATGAGGGAAGTTAATGACTGCTCTTTGATTTATTGTGTGTGTAAAACCAATGCGGGCATATTTACTATCTTTGGATGCCTGCTAAGTTTTTGGATATTTGCTTCGATTCTATGAAGTTGGGTGCGTTTACAAGGACTCTTCTTGCGGTCTCTGGATTTTGGATGATGGGGTACGGACTCTATGGAATGTCATTGGAGTCAAAAGTTGTTCTTCCTGGTGCCACCAGAAATGTGCTTGTAGAAAATGTCCGAAGCAGAAACGCTCAGACATTGGGACTTGGTGTAATGGTTCTTGCTCTTTCGGCAGTCGGTGCGAACCCTGTTGGGAGAGTTTGTGACAAGGTTGAGTCAACGGGTGTTTGGGTTACAGAGAAAGTTACGGGTAAACCTGCTGGTTAGTAGTTGACTTTTTTTGTCTTCCCCCTGGGACCTCAAAAATCCTGGGGGATTTTTTTTGAGAAAAAGGAATACAGGTCGAAAAAGACATACAGTGGAGGTCAAAAGGACCCATCGATTTATATACAACAAAAAAGCACCTGCTAAGGACAAGTGCTTTCATCGTTTAGTTTTGCTTTTGTAGTTCTCTTCTATAAGTTCAGCAATAAGTTCTTCTGGTTTCATTTTCCATCGTTTGCCTAGTGCCACAAGCATTTCGTATTGAACGGAACTGATTTTTACTTGTTTCATGCCATCTCCAAATGTGTTTGTTTCCTCTGCCTGTAAAGGTTCTTAAGTGCGATTTTGTATGTGTCACTCCTGGTGGGAATATCTAAATCATCCATTAGGAACTCTTCCATCGGTATATAGACGGGAACCTCTTTCTCCTTAAAGGAAAGTTGGAACCTGTTTTGCTTCTTCTTTGGGAACTTCATATTTACTTGTGTATTTACTGGGTATGGACTTTTCTTGTGGTATTAGGTGGAACTTGTGTCTCCTTGTATTTATCGGTCTTACATCACTAGAGATACAAAAGACCCCTATGGTTTATTTTTGATTTGTTAATGGTTTCACCCCACTTCGTGTGGTGAAAATGCTTTCAGCATCTACTCTTGTGTTTAGTCTTTATTTACTTGAAGACAGAAAATGTCAAAACTTCTATGTATTATATAGACAAGAA
>JBDQPG010000063.1:0-11414 GCA_040260695.1 Synechococcus sp. SFB_27S_18OctNov_coas_78
ACCATGCCCATCCAGGTGCCGGCCACTTGCACCACAGCGCGATTGGCATCGAGACGCACGAGCTGCGCCTGCTGGGATAGCAGCATGCGGGTCGAGGGTAATTCCAGGCTGCCAAGGATTTGCTGCCACAGCTCCGGCAGGTTGGTACCACTCGTGGGTGGAGCTGGAGCTGGCGTTGCCACCGCCACGGCGGGCAGTTCCGGTGCGACCACCTTTGCTGGTGAAGGGACCGGGTCAGCCGGTGGTGTTGCGTCAGTCGGTGGAGCCGCTGGAGCTGGAACTGGAGCTGCTGCGGGTGCTGGTTTGGTTTGAGTCGTTCTTGGGGCGGCTGTCGTGGGGGCAGACGTCATGGGTTCGGCTAAGAGTCCCAGCAACAACACTTCGAGCCACAGGCGCGGTTGAACGCTTTGACGCAGCTGCTGCTCAGCTCCCCGCAGTTGTGCCTGCCATTGCAGTAACCGTGCCCGACCGATTTTTTGGGCTAGCTCCGGCAGTTGATCGCGAAACTGGGGTGAAACGCCAGTGAGTTCTGGACGGTTTGGTGCAGCGGCCATCAGCACCAAATCCCTCAGCACGCCTGCCAGCCCTTGCAGGACAGCACCTGGGTCGCGGCCTCGATCCAGCAGGTTGCGGGTGGCTTCCAGCAGTGCCACGGGTTCTGAGCTTGTCATGGCTGTCGCCACCGCCAAGAGCTCTTGTTCAGGCACCGCTCCCAACAAATCCCATACAGCCGCCGCTTCAATCGGTGGTGGTAGGAGGCTGAGTTGATCCAGGAGGCTTTCCGCATCACGCAATCCCCCTTGGGATCGTTGCGCGACCACGTGGATGGCTTCGGGTTGGATCGCAATGGCCTCCTGTTCGGCGATCCACGTCAGGTGCTGTTCAAGGGCTTCGAGGGGAATCCGTCGAAAGTCGAAGCGTTGGCAGCGGCTGAGGATGGTTGGGAGGACCCGTTGTGGATCCGTCGTGGCCAGCACGAACACCACCTGTGGTGGTGGTTCTTCCAGTGTCTTGAGCAGTGCGTTGAAGGCTGCGGTAGAGAGCATGTGGCACTCATCCACCACGTACACCTTCCAGCGGGCTTGAACGGGTGCAAAGCGCGATCGTTCGATGAGCTCACGGATGTTGTCGACGCCGGTGTTGGAGGCGGCATCAATTTCGATCACATCGAGGGCTGTGCCCAAAGCGATCGTGCGGCATAGATCGCACGTTCCGCAGGGTTCAGGCGTGGGGCCATCACTGTTTTGACAATTCAGTGAGCGCGCCAAAATTCGAGCGCTTGAGGTTTTTCCAGTACCGCGGGGGCCGCTGAAGAGGTAGGCCGGTGCAATCCGATTGCTCGTTAGCGCGGTGCCGAGCGTGGCTGTAATCGCGTCCTGCCCGACGAGTTGATCAAAGCGCTGCGGACGATATTTGTGATGCAGCGGCTGGTAGGTGGAACTCATGCGCCGCGAGCGTTCTGGCGAGGCTACTCAGCTTTGGAGCTTGGAAGCTGGCGTGGTTCATTCAGTAGGGAATCAATTTTCTTTTGCAGGTCTTCCACAGCCGTGAGTTCATCGGCAAGGCTTTGCCCTGCCAACAAAAGCTGTTTGTTGCCGTCGTTCCCGACTTGTTGCAACAGGTTTTCGAGCTTTTGGAGCAATGTTTGGCGCAGTTGTTCCAATTTGGCGAATCCTTGGCTGGCGATTTCGCGGGTGTTGTCATCCAGGACGCCACGTCGCACCAAGAGTTCCAGCCCGCTGAGAAGGGCGGATGGCATTTGTCGACTCCATTGCCGAGCCCGATCCATCACTGACTCGACCTGAACACTGCGGTGACGACCGGTTTTGCACCACGTCGCGAAGTGCTCACAGTTGTTGAAGAGCAGGTTGTAGTTCTGTTCGCCTAGGCGGCTCATCGCTCGGCGCAGCGTTACACCTGCAGGGGACACCTCTGGATGGTTGATCACGCTGATCACTTCACCCTGGGTGAAGTCTGGAAGCGGGCTGCGCAGGATTTCGCGCCCTTCTAGGTAATGGGCAACGGACCCGTCGCCGAGATCGATGCCGTGATGGTTAAACAGGCCGTGCCGACGCGGGACCTGTAGATGGTCAGCAGTGGCCAAGTTGTCGACATGATGAGCGCAGTCCTTATTTAAATCCGATTGCCCTCGATAGTCCAAGCCGATGCGATGTTGGTCAGGGGAGACATCAACTGTTCCAGATCTAGATGGCGATGCTCTGTATTGCGAAGCAGTGACGTCTTTGAACAAATATTTTTTATGGATTGAGTGTTCCAGTGGTCATGTCGAGCAATTCAGTTGCATTGATGTCGCCTCCGATGTAGAGGGCTGTGAGGGAACCATGGCTGTAGATTCCAATGCCATTTAGCCCAAACTTAGATGTCTCTTGGGTTGAAATAAATTTCATTTCGATACCGATTAATTGGATTTGATCATTTGTATCGAGGGCTTCGATGATGTCGGATTTGTGATCGCGTTGGATGTAAAGGACATCGACCGATCCATCGGCGGCATCGGAAAATGTGTTTTGGCCTGAACCTCCATAGAGGGCATCAGCACCTTCCCCGCCAACAATGGTGTCGGAGCCTTGGCCGCCGGAAATAATGTCATCTCCAGCGCCACCACTTAATCGGTCGTTCCCCCTGTTGCCATGCAGCCGATCGTTGCCCAAGTCTCCTTGCAGATGGTCATTGCCTCCGGAGCCCTTGATCGTATTGCTGCTCAGGTTTCCAATGATCCAATCGGCTTGAGGAGTGCCTTCATATCGATTGGAGTTGGCCTTTAACAATTGTGGTGGTCGATCGCTCTGCTGGGTTCTTGTCTTTGTGGTCGTTTCGCGTCCCCACAGGGATTCGAGTGCTGCCCAGTCATTTAGCGTGAACGCAGTGGGCCATTTTGTCCCGGAGGGATTGCGGTAGGCCATAACGGTGTCTTCTGGGAAAAGGCTGTCCCAGGGATCTGTGATTCCATTCAGGACGTCTCCATCGTTATCTTCAAAAGGATGTTCTAGGCCGAGCGTATGGCCAATTTCGTGGATTAAGGCGTAACGAAAATAGTTATTGCTTGTGAATGTGGGTCTGTTGAGAAAGATTTCCCAGAAACTGCCGCCACTGTTGTTTTGGTTGCTGATGGCAAGGCCAAGTGTGTCCCCTTCTTGAGTGTCGCCAGTTGTTATTTCTGTGTCTAAGAATATGGCCAAGTCGGCGGCGGGTTGGTTGTTCGTAAATTGGAAGTCAAGGTCAATATTTTTGTCTACCTCTGAAAAAAATTTTTTAATGAATCTCAGGTCTTTGGAGGACCAGTTGATCGTTTGAATTTCTTGTTTGCCAAAATCTCCTCCGGCAACAACGACTGGCCCTTCTTCGTTGTGAATGTAGACATTAATAACTGAATCTTTCTTGAGGATATTTCTCGTGATGGTGGCAAAATTATTGTCAATTAGGAATTTTAGATTTGTATTGCCCATTGTGTTCAAGTAAAGTCGACTGATAGCTATACGCTTGCAGATCTTTGGTTAATTAATAATTGGCTAAGGCATGACTGGCTCAGGCCGTTTTTTGGTGGTCTGTCCCAGGGAGCGGAAGTACTTTCCCTCCAGTGTGTTCTTCAACCATGGCCCTTGTCACCGTGAAGTCTTTCACCGCCGACTGGGATGGCAGGTCGTACATCAAATCGAGCATGATTTCCTCGATGATGCCCCGCAGTGCCCGAGCTCCCGTCTTACGGCGGTGAGCTTCCTGGGCAATCGCTTTAATCGCATCATCAGCAAATTTCAGCTGAACGTTGTCCATGCTCAGCAGAGTGCGGAACTGCTTGACCAGTGCATCGCGTGGTTCGGTCAGGATTGATTCCAGGGTCTTTTCATCCAATGGCTCGAGCACCGCACTCACGGGGATTCGACCAATAAATTCCGGGATGAGCCCGTACTTCACCAGGTCGTCTGGCTCAAGATGGCGCAACACTTGGGCGGCTTGGAGATTTCGGTTCGCGCGACTGCGGCCGCGGCTGTCGGCTGGAGGCATGAAACCGATCGCGTTTCGCCCCATGCGCTTTTGAACAACATCTTCTAGGCCAACAAACGCTCCACCACAGATGAACAAAATCTGGCTGGTGTCGATCTGAATGCAGTCTTGATAGGGGTGTTTGCGGCCGCCTTGGGGAGGCACATTCGCGACTGTTCCCTCCAGCATTTTGAGGAGGGCCTGCTGAACCCCTTCTCCTGATACGTCACGGGTGATTGAGGGGTTTTCACTCTTGCGAGCGATTTTGTCGATTTCGTCGATATAAATAATTCCTCGCTGGGCTTGCTCCACATCCATGTCGGCCTTTTGTAGGAGCCGCAGGAGAATGTTCTCCACGTCTTCTCCGACATAACCGGCTTCCGTGAGGGTGGTGGCGTCGGCCACGGCGAAGGGAACATCAAGCATCTCGGCCAAGGTCTGAGCGAGGAGTGTCTTCCCGCATCCGGTGGGGCCAATGAGAAGGATGTTGCTTTTGTGTAAACGGGTGGCGGTTTGTTCTGTCTCCCCCTGGCCGTCTCCTTGCCAAGCCAGGCGTTTGTAGTGGTTGTATACCGCTACAGATATCACTTTTTTTGCAGCGTCCTGACCCACCACCTGTTGGTCGAGGAAACTCTTGATCTCGAGGGGTTTTGGAATAGCGGCAAGCGTTGGTGCTGGCTTGTTGCTTTTCCTGGTGGCAGGAGCCGCTTTGCGGCTTGGTTCAGTGCCAGGCCGGGGGTTCCCTTGGCTGTCGACCAATTCCTCGTCGAGAATCTCATTGCAGAGATCGATGCACTCATCGCAGATGTAGACCCCAGGACCGGCGATCAACTTGCGCACCTGATCCTGCGATTTACCGCAGAACGAGCACTTTAGATGGGCATCGAATTTGGCCATCGAACGCCGGTCACCTCAAATGGAAAGATCAGGACACGACCCGGTGGATTGTCCTGAACACTCAGCATCGAGAACGGAAGGCGTTCTGTCAGCCCTCCGTAACGATTCCTTCGTCCCTGGAACTGTCCACGACTCGGTCGATCAATCCATATTCAACCGCTTCTGCTGGGGAAAGGAAGTAGTCCCGGTCCGTGTCTTCTGAAATTTTGTCGAGAGGCTGACCTGTGTGCTCAGCCATTAACCCGTTCAGGGTTTCTTTCAGAAAGAGAATTTCCTTCGCCTGAATTTCAATGTCGACGGCTTGACCTTGAGCTCCCCCAAGGGGCTGGTGGATCATGATCCGCGCATTGGGTAGCGCTAAACGCTTGCCTTTGGTGCCACCAGAGAGGAGAAAGGCGCCCATGCTGGCCGCCAATCCATAACAAATGGTCACCACATCTGGTGCCACCTGTTGCATCGTGTCGTAAATCGCCAACCCAGCGGTGACGGAGCCGCCGGGGGAGTTGACGTAAATCTGAATGTCCTTTTCAGGGTCTTCTGCTTCGAGGAACAACATCTGGGCCACGAGGGCATCGGCGACGGCGTCGTCCACGCCGGTACCCAAAAAGATGATGCGTTCTCGGAGCAGCCGTGAATAAATGTCGAAGGCGCGATCGCCTCGACCGGACTGCTCCACAACGGTTGGTAGAGGGCCAGGGGCCGAGATGGGTATCTCGGACCGCCAGCGGTTCTGGATGGGGTGGTGACTGCGGGCGTCGATCACGCGCTCGGTGTCCAACTGAGTGGACACAATCTATGGGTGCAGCTCAGCTGTTGGTGTCTGAATCCGGTTCTGGAGCTTTTTCAGTGAGGGTGCTGTTGGTTTCCAGCCAGCTCATCAGCTGCTCTTGCATGAGGTCGTCCATCACGGCCTGACGTAGGCGTTCGGGATCCACTTTGGCGTCAGCGGACAGGTCTTTTTTCACCTCGTTCAGCTTGGTGTCAATGGCGCTGTCGTCCAACTTGATGTCTTCGGCTTCAGCAAGAGCGGTGAGCGCGAAGCTACGACGCAGTCGCTCTTCGGCTTCCGGACGGGAGTTCTGCATCAGATTGCGGATCAAGTCGGGGGTGAACAGCGATTTCACATCCATCCCCTGCTGGGCAAATTGAGCAGCGGTTTGTTCCACCAAATTGCGGCTCTCCTGTTGGATTAATGCTTCAGGCAGCTCCACTTCCAGCTGTTCCACCAACGCTTTGATCAAGCCATCGTGGCGATTGCTGGTTTGGCGGCGCTCGGCATCGTCCTTCAGGCGTTGCTCGAGATCTTTGCGCAGATCGGCCATGGAGCTTTGCTCACTGGCTTGCTTGGCAAAGGCATCGTCGAGTTCAGGGAGCTCGCGGGTTTTGAGGTCTTTGAGCTCAATCGCAAATGCGGCCTTCCGACCCCGAGCGTCTTCTTTCGGATAGTCGTCTGGGAATTGGCAATCCACGGTCTTGTCCTCGCCCACCTTCATGCCAATCACGCCTTCGATGAAGCCAGGAATCATGCGGCCGTTGTCAAGATCCACATCCATCGAATCGGCACTTCCACCTTCGATGTCGGATCCGTCATCGCTGTAGGTGCCCTTGAAACCGAGCACAGCGATGTCGCCCTTTTGTGCAGCGCGCCCCTCAACGGGCACCACTGTGGCGAGTTGTTTGCGGGAGTCGTCAATCATGCTGTCGACCCGCGATGGGTCATAGGCAACGGCTTCGTATTCCGCTTTCAGCCCTTTTGTCGTTTTTAGTTTCGGTGTTGGGGCCACGTCGGCCTCCAGCGTGAATGTCAATTCATCGCCGGGGTTGAAGCTCTCCAAGAGTCCATCGAAGCCACTGCTCAGATCCGGCTGGCTGATGGGCTCGAGCGATTCCTGTTTGATTGCGTCACGCCAGGCGTTATCGATCAATTGTTCCAAGGCGGTTGCTTTGATCCGAACGCCCCCCAGTTGTTGTACCAACACCGAGCGGGGCACTTTCCCTTTGCGGAAGCCCGGAAGATTGATGCTGCGGCTCAGGCTGGAGATGGCCGCTTCATAGCTGGCTTGACAGCGCTCCCCAGGCACGGTGACCGTCACCGCCAATCGGCTGCTGGGGCGGGATTCGGTGGTCACCTTCAGGGCGGCAGCGCTCATGGTTGTGTTAACGACAGGTCTTGGCAGCTAACCAGCTTAAGAAACTGCCGCTCAGGCCTCTGCCCGGTATGGTGAACCAGTGATGAATTGATGCACCACTCCCTCTACGAAAGGTGAGTGCGATCAATTGGACCAAAAGCTTTCAGTTCAGACCTTCGCCTTACCGCTTGACTGCATCTCTCCCCAATCGTCCGCTCAATGTTGCTGTCCTTGGCGCCAGTGGGGCAGTCGGTCAGGAACTTCTTTTGTTGCTGGAAGAGCGACAGTTCCCAGTAGGAGACTTGAAGCTGCTGGCTTCCGCCCGTTCCGCCGGGCAACAGCACACTTGGAATGGTCGCCACCTGATTGTTGAGGAAGTCACGGCCGAAGCCTTCCACGGCGTGGATCTTGTCCTCGCTTCGGCGGGTGGGTCTGTGTCCCGTCAGTGGCGTGACGCCATCACAGCCGCAGGCGCAGTGATGGTGGACAACTCCAGTGCCTTTCGGATGGAGGAGGGAGTTCCCCTTGTGGTTCCTGAGGTCAACCCCCAGGCAGCCCATGGGCACAAGGGGGTGATTGCCAATCCCAACTGCACAACGATTTTGCTCACGTTGGCGTTGGCTCCCCTAGCCGCGAAGCGGGCGATGCGACGTGTGTTGGTGAGCACCTACCAATCCGCTAGCGGTGCCGGAGCCCGTGCCATGGACGAACTCAAAGATCTCTCCCGTGTGGTTCTGGACGGGGGTGTCCCCATCAGTGAAGTGCTTCCCCATTCCCTTGCGTTCAATTTGTTTCTTCACAACTCCCCTTTGCAAGACAACAGTTACTGCGAAGAGGAAATGAAAATGGTGAACGAAACGCGCAAAATCATGGGCCTTCCCGATTTGCGTTTTTCAGCCACTTGTGTCCGTGTTCCTGTGCTGCGGGCTCACTCTGAGGCGGTGAACATTGAATTTGAACAGCCTTTTCCTGTGGATGAAGCCAGGCAACTGTTGGCCGCGGCTTCTGGGGTTGAACTGATTGAGGATCGGGCTTCCAATCGCTTTCCGATGCCCACAGATGTAACGGGTAGAGATCCCGTTGCCATCGGCCGAATTCGTCAAGACATCAGCGATCCCAATGCCCTTGAGCTTTGGCTTTGTGGTGATCAGATCCGAAAAGGAGCTGCTCTGAATGCTGTTCAGATCGCCGAACTGCTGATTCAGAACTGATGACTCTTTCTGCTTCTTTGTCACCTACACCATTTGGTCGCGTCGTTACGGCGATGGTGACCCCATTTGATGCCAGCGGCGCGGTGGATTTCCCTCTGGCTGGCCGGCTGGCCCGTCATTTGGTGGAACAAGGGTCGGATGGTCTGTTGGTGTGTGGAACCACAGGTGAATCACCCACCCTCAGTTGGGATGAGCAACTGAAGTTGCTGGAGGCCGTTAGAGAGGCTGTTGGTTCCGATGCTCAAGTTTTGGCAGGAACAGGAAGTAATTCCACCTCTGAAGCGGTGAAAGCCACTCGAGAAGCTGCAGCCGTTGGTGCCGACGGTGCTTTGGTGGTCGTTCCTTATTACAACAAGCCTCCCCAAGAGGGATTGGAAGCCCATTTCCGCGCGATTGCTGAGGCGGCTCCCACGCTGCCTTTGATGCTCTACAACATTCCGGGTCGAACGGGATGCCATATCGAGGCCGAAACAGTGGCTCGTTTGATGGATTGCCCCAACATCGTCAGCTTCAAAGCAGCGAGTGGGACGACCGAAGAAGTCACCGCCCTGCGTTTGGCCTGCGGTTCGCGATTGGCGATTTACAGCGGCGATGATGGACTCACCTTGCCGATGTTGTCCGTTGGTGCTGTCGGTGTTGTGAGTGTGGCCAGTCATGTGGCCGGTCTGCAGATCCGGGCCATGATTAATGCCTATTTCGAGGGTGAAACAGCCGTTGCCCTCGCTCAGCACGAGCAACTCATCCCCTTGTTTCAGGCCTTGTTTGCCACTACGAATCCCATTCCTGTCAAAGCCGCCCTCGAGATCAACGGATGGTCTGTCGGTGCTCCTCGTCCTCCTCTGTCGTCCTTGCCTGAAGCCATGAAAACCACGTTGTCCAACACCATGTCTGCCCTTCGTCAGACCTGACGGGTCCGGCTTAACGGCTCACGCAAACAGTTTTTCCCTTACGTCTTTTTTTCATGGCTTACAACGCGAGATCTGGCAAAGAGCAAGAGCCCTGCTTACGGGTGATCCCTCTGGGTGGTCTACATGAGATCGGTAAGAACACCTGTGTGTTCGAGTACGGCGACGACCTGATGCTGGTGGATGCCGGATTGGCATTCCCCAGTGATGGCATGCATGGTGTGAACGTGGTTTTGCCCGACACCAGCTTTCTGCGTGAGAACCAGAAGCGCATTCGCGGCATGATCGTGACCCACGGCCATGAAGACCACATCGGTGGGATTGCCCATCACCTGAAGCACTTCAACATTCCCGTCATTTATGGGCCACGGCTGGCCCTATCGATGCTCACCGGAAAAATGGATGAGGCGGGCGTCACCGACCGAACCACGCTGCAAACCGTCGCGCCGCGCGATGTGGTGAAGGTGGGGCAGCATTTCTCTGTGGAGTTCATCCGCAACACCCACTCGATGGCCGACAGCTTCTCGCTGGCGATTACCACACCAGTGGGCACCGTGATTTTCACCGGTGATTTCAAGTTTGATCACACCCCGGTGGATGGTGAGCACTTCGATATGGCTCGTCTGGCCCATTACGGCGAAAAGGGTGTTCTCTGCTTATTCAGTGATTCAACGAATGCCGAGGTCCCAGGCTTTTGTCCTCCAGAACGCTCGGTGTTTCCCAACCTCGACCGTCACATCGCCAATGCAGATGGTCGGGTGATCATCACCACCTTTGCAAGTTCGATTCATCGGGTGTCGATGATTCTCGAGTTGGCCATGAAAAATGGCCGGAAAGTGGGTTTGTTGGGTCGTTCCATGCTCAACGTGATTGCGAAGGCCCGCGAACTTGGATACATGCGTGCTCCCGATGAGCTGTTTGTTCCGATCAAGCAAATCAACGATGTTCCTGATCGGGAAACGTTGTTGTTAATGACCGGTAGCCAGGGTGAGCCCCTCGCTGCCTTAAGCCGCATCTCTCGCGGTGATCACCCGCAAGTGAAGGTGAAAACCACCGACACGATCATTTTCTCCGCCAGTCCGATCCCTGGGAACACCATTTCCGTGGTGAACACGATCGACAAGCTGATGATGCTTGGCGCCAAGGTTGTTTACGGGAAGGGAGAGGGCATCCATGTGTCCGGTCATGGCTTCCAAGAAGATCAAAAGTTGATGCTGGCTCTCACCAAGCCCAAGTTTTTTGTTCCCGTTCATGGAGAGCATCGGATGCTTGTTCAGCACTCCAAAACAGGCCACTCCATGGGGGTGCCCGTCAATAACACGATGATTATTGAGAACGGTGATGTGGTGGAGCTCACCCCAGACTCCTTGAGAAAGGGAGATCCGGTGAAAGCCGGTATCGAACTACTGGACCAATCCCGCAACGGCATCGTCGATGCTCGCGTTTTGAAGGAACGTCAGCAGCTAGCCGAAGACGGCGTGGTGACGATTCTTTCCGCGATCAGCACCGATGGCGCGATGGTCGCCCCTCCCCGAGTCAACCTTCGCGGTGTGGTTACAACAGCGGATGCCCGCAAGATGTCGCTTTGGACGGAGCGGGAAATTACGTGGGTGCTTGAAAATCGTTGGAAACAGTTGTCCCGCAATACCGGTGGTAAGGCTCCCGAGGTGGATTGGATGGGTGTTCAGCGTGAGGTGGAGGTCGGTCTCGGCCGCCGCATGCGCCGCGAACTTCAGGTAGAGCCGCTGATCCTTTGCTTGGTTCAGCCCGCCCCTGGTGGAACTCCGACGTACAAGGGCCGAGCGGATGCAGAGCCTGATGATCGTCCTGCTTCCCGTAACCGGGGCGGTGCTGCAGGCCGTGGCGGTGTTGTCCGTCGGAATGGCGCCCCACCGGCACCGGTTCGCACCAACGGCAGCTCGCCGTCCTCTGCGACGACGACGGCTGTGGTGATTTCTTCTGCTGTTGAAGCCACCACTGCTGTGGCAGCTCCAGCAGCTGTGGCCGCACCAGCGGCGTCGACAGCCGCAGTGGCCACCAAGGTGGCTGCAAAGGTTGAGAAAACCGCTGAACCAGAGCCAGAGATGCCTGCAGGACGCACCCGCCGCCGTCGTTCAGCTGCGGTGTAAGCCTCGCAACAGACGTTTCAAGATCGATGTGGGTTTGGCTTGATCCATGGGGATCGAGTCAGCCCTTGTTGTGTTGTTGGTGATGGACACTCTCAACCAGGCGTTTTGCAGACTTTCCTCTGGGATGAGCAGGGGTAGTGG
>JBDQPG010000086.1:0-5006 GCA_040260695.1 Synechococcus sp. SFB_27S_18OctNov_coas_78
CCTCAGAGAAAGAGCCAACCCTTCACAAGATCGCTCTCGAAGAACACTTCTCCATCAGAGAACTTCTCCCCAGATCAATGGAGTTGGAGTTTTTCGACCCACAGGTGCTCGACGTCATTGAATCGTTGCTGCCTGAATTGGCTGAAAAACGACTCGCCAATCTGGACACGGCCGGGATCGAGATTGCCGTGCTGTCACAGACTGCACCGGGAATTCAAGCGATCTCCAACTCGGCCGATGCATCGGCGATGGCCAGACATGCCAACGATGCTCTCCACATGTCAATAGAGCTGCAACCTCGGCGTTTCAGAGGCTTTGCGGCGCTAAATCTGCAAGATATCGATGCCGCTTGTGCGGAGCTGAAGCGATGCGTGAACGAGCTGGGTTTCGTTGGAGCTCTCGTGAACGGCAGCACACAAGGTGAATACCTCGACAATCCCCGATTGGATCCGCTGTGGTTGACCCTCGAGCAGCTTGATGTGCCCCTTTATCTCCATCCCGGACTTCCCACCAACCAACCCGCTTCGATGGTGAAGGAGCTCGATGGTGCCACTTGGGGCTGGTCATTTGACACCGCTACCCACGCGCTGCGCCTGATTGTGAAAGGTGTTTTCGACAAACATCCCAACGCCAAGGTGATCCTCGGACATATGGGGGAGAACCTGCCCTTCTATCTCTGGCGACTCGACAGCCGTTTTTTGTCGACGCGCTATCGCAACGACATCAGCACCACACCCAGCGCCGTATTCCGACGAAATTTCTTCATCACCACCTCAGGCGTCTGCGATGACGCTGCGCTGCAGTGTTCGATTTCTACCCTCGGCCCGGAACGAATCATGTTTTCCACGGATTATCCCTACGAAGACATCGAACTCGCTGGCCGATGGATGGATCAGGCCATGATCGATCCACTCGCGAAGATGCTGATCTGCAGAGACACAGCACGGACGCTGCTTCGTCTGGATTGACATCCTCAACCCAAGGAACAACAGGGGATCTGTTTAATGATTTCATGCTCCTCACGGGTGTTGGCGATAGTGCCGCATCGATGGGCTTAAGCAGCCGCAGGCACTTCGCTCGGCTCTACCGGGAACAATAGGGGGAACAATCACGGGACACCTTTGCCTAAAGACAGCTGTGTTCAGAATGAACAACGCTCGATACTTGTGACTGATTAAAATCAAAATTTTAGTGGTTATCTTTCCATCAGATGGCACTTACATGAATTCAGCAAAGACAACGCAGTTTTTGAATGGCGAGACAATGTGTGTGGTCGAGCTGCCTACAATTCTGTTTGTTTGTGCAAAAAATTGAGCTCAACTTAGGGGCTCGTTTCTAACACGAACACAGTGATCCCGATCTTCCTGTGCCAGCCGGGTAGATCGCGATCAGAATCACAAAGTGATCTGCAATCCAGGCTCAATGACTCCTTCCGTTGTGACCTATGCCCTGGATCGTCTTGCCGATCTCGGGATCGGCCATGTGTTTGGTGTGCCGGGTGATTACGCCTTTCCCATCAATGATGCGGTGGAAGTGCACCCGCGGCTGGCGTGGGTGCCATCGGCGAATGAACTGAATGCGGCCTATGCAGCCGATGGCTACGCCCGCCGCCGTGGGGCTGGCATCGTCTGCACCACCTACGGCGTGGGTGAACTGAGTGCGCTGAATGGCCTGATGGGAGCGATGGCTGAGCGTCTGCCCGTGTTCCATCTGGTTGGCACCCCCAGTCTGCGGATCGTGCGCCAGGGACTGATCTGTCATCACACCCTTGGTGATCGCAACTATGACCGCTTTGAGGCCATCTCCGCCTCGGCAAGTTGTGCGAGCGCCCGGCTCACCCCCGACAACGCCGTCGTGGAATTGGAGCGATTAATTGATAAGGCCCTCGAGGAATCCAAGCCTGCGTACCTCACCTTCCCGATGGATCTGGCTCTGATGCCGATCACCGGTACGCCGATTCAGGGATCAGCGCTTGGTGTGATCGATCAACACGACAGTGTTGCTGGAGAACTGGAGGCTGTGCTTGATCTCCTGATGGCACGGATTGGCGCCGCATCCAGACCTGTGGTTCTTCCCACCGTCACCCTGAAGCGTTTTGGGCTGGTGAAGGCGTTTGAGACCTTCCTTCAGGTGTCCGGTCTCGCCTATGCGACGACGCCGATGGACAAGTCACTTTTAAGTGAGGATCATCCGGCCTTCCTGGGGATGTACAACGGCCATCGATCAACCCCTGCAGATCTGCAGAACGTTGTGGAGGAGGCCGATCTCCTGATCGATTTTGGTGGGTTGGTGCTGGAGGACCTCAACACAGGTCTTTGGAGTCAGTCCCTTGACCCCCGCAGGATTGTGGCGATGCATGCCGACTGGGTGCAGGCCGGTGATCAGGTGGTCACGAGTGTGAGCATCAGCGATGTTTTGTCGGGGTTAACCAAGCGTTTTCAGGATGCCTCGAAGCGCTTGTCCTATGCGGGTGAGCATCGTCCAACCCAGCCCGCTTCGCTACTTCCCCTGAGCGGAACCGTTGATCAGCCCACAAGTTCAGCGAGCTTTTACCCCCGCTTGCAGCAATTCCTGCGCTCTAGCGACCTCTTGGTGTCGGATACCGGCACATGCCTGCTCAAGCTCAATGCCCTACGACTACCCGCTGGCGTGGCGATGGAAAGCCAAACCCTCTGGGGATCGATTGGATGGGGCACCCCGGCGGCCTTGGGGTGCGCCTTGGCGGACCCGGAGCGCCGCGTTGTTCTGGTGACAGGTGATGGCGCTCACCAGCTCACGATGCAGGAGATCGGGGTGATGGGATACACGGGGGTGAATCCGGTGGTGATCGTTTTGAACAATGGCCTGTTCGGGGTGGAGGCGTTGATCAGTGAAACGGGCCATGCCTATAACAATTTGCCCGCCTGGCGCTACGCAGATCTTCCGGCTGCTCTTGGATGCGATGGCTGGTGGTGCGGGCGGGTGAGCAGCGTGGCGGAACTGGAACAGGCCTTTGCCGAGATCAATGGTCATGAGGGAGGTGCGTATCTCGAGGTGCTGATTCCTGCGGAAGAGAGCCAACCTTTCCCAGAGGAGGTGATCGAGACCCTGCACCAGTCGCTGACCCCTCAGCCAACCGTGCCGGGGCCTGGCTAACGACCTCCTGTGGTGCCTGCCGCCCTGGCTGGGAAGCCAATAAAGCTCTCAAAACGGCAGGTATTCATGGCCAAAGCCACTTGGATCCCACCAGCTCAGATCAGCTGAGCGGTAAGCCACCACATTGAACATGCCGCGCACATGGTGATAGGCGATATGGCAGTGGAAGGCCCAAATGCCTGGGTTGTTGGCATCAAAAGCAATGCGGCAGGTGCTTCCCTTGGGGACGTAGACGGTGTCGCGCATGGGGCCGTCCAAGGGCGTGCCATCGATTTCGAGGATTTGGAATTCATGGCCATGCAGATGCATGGGATGCCCCATCGGGGTGGGATTGGAAAACACCATCTCCACCCGTTGGCCCTGCTCCACCCAGTAGGGATCGCGGTAAGGGTAAAAACGATCGTTCAGTCCCCAGGTGTATTTGGGAGCTGGGCCGGTGAGGGCCACTGGGATTGTGTTGTCAGCAGCACGACCAGCGAGGGGATTTGTTGCCCGCAGTTGCTTGTCCTGGGTGAAATCGAGGGGACCGGTCCACTGATCCGTTTGCGGCGCCAAATCGGGCGCGCTGAGCTTCGGGTTGCTGCGCAGCACCACGCCACAGCGCAGGTTGCTGCGTTCTCCTAAGGCCAACAATGGAAACACCCCAGGTTCTTCTGGAACCTTGATGCGCAGCGTTAGGCGTTGCGCTAGGGCGAGTTGAAACAGGGAGCCGCGGATCGGCTCCACGGGATTGGCATCGGTGCGAAGCAACTCTCCTTCGAGATCGCCAAGGTCGAGGAAAAAGCTCATGAAGGCGCTGCCGGCAATCCAGCGGATCGCCACGGTTTCGCCAGGCTCCACATCAATGACTTCTGGAGCATCGAGGCTGCGTTCATTCGCCAGCAGCGCGTCGTACACCACATCGGGGGCCATCATCAAAACCCCCTTTTCTTGTTTTCTCCCGAAGCGTTGCGTCGCTGGATCCCATTGCTGGGTGAGCAGCGTTCGCGGTTGATGCCAAGCGAAATCAGCCAAGCTTTTGGCCATGGCCGTGCCACCACCGCGCTCTCCAGCCACCACGTTGTTGAGGATTTGGCTGGCGGGCGTGAAGCTGAAGTCCCGAAGCATCACGCTGATCGTGCGATCAGCCCAACGCTCTTGTTCCTCATCGAGAATCACAAACGGCTCAGCGACATAGCTTTGGGTTTGCAGGCCGTAGTGCGAATGCATCCAGAAGGTGCCGTTTTGCACCAGCGGGTAGTGGATGCGTTGGCGTCGCCCTGGGGGAATTGGGGGTTGCGTGACATAGGGCACGCCATCCATGGCATTGGGAAGAATCAAGCCATGCCAATGCACCGTTGTGGGCACCGGTAATTGGTTGATCAGCTCGAGATTGATGCCTTTGGCTTGCGTCGTGGTGTATCCCCGCTGGCCATTCAGCTGGCGAATGCAGCCACGATCCACGGTTTGCCCCAAAACAGTGATCGGTGCTGTTGCGATTTCTAGGACCACCGTGTCTGGATTGCGGGGCCTCTGAAACGTGGGTTGGCTGATGAACCGCTCCCAGGAGGACTGTGCTTTGGCACGGGTTTGCCTGAACAGCTCCAGGCTGCTGCTGCCGAGGAGAGCGCCCAGCACACCTAACTGCAAAAAGGATCGACGAAGCACGAATCTCTAAGCCAGTGCTCACGGTTTAGTCACGCTCTCTGGCTGAAGGGTCATAAAGCCTGTCTCTTTTCCACATTGCTGGCATCCGGCTGGCCCTCCGGCCCTCCATGCCTGGATCGCGATAGCGGAGGCGATCTTCGCTAATGATGGATTGTTTTTTTTGTTTGTTTGTTTGTTTGTTTGTTTGTTTTTGGTCGTTAATTGGCTTTGCGATTGCCTAGGTC
>JBDQPG010000025.1:0-31866 GCA_040260695.1 Synechococcus sp. SFB_27S_18OctNov_coas_78
GCTCTGCAACACCTGCTGTGGTGATGATCGGACCGGAAGGTGGATTTGTGCCGTTTGAAATCGCTCTGGCGGAACAAACGACTGCAAAACGGGTGCATCTTGGCAATCGCGTGTTGAGCGTTGATACAGCTCTTACCTCTGCTCTGGCCCAAGCATTGCCCGGTTCCAACGAGCCTTAAAATTTGATCTTCCCGAAGAAGGAATCAAGATCAAAGATTGAGTTCGTCGTCTTCGACGGCCATGGCGTCGTCCGCGAACAGAGTTTCTTCTAACTCCTTGCGCTGCTCCATCTGACGCAAGAAATAACCCGTCATCATTGCTGAAGCAAGCATGTTGGCGAGGTTGTCGCGATTGGCGGTGACCTTCACCTCGAAATGTTCACCGGGCAAGACACCCAACAAGCCTTGAACGTTGTGGCGAATGATGTCTTGAATATCGTTGCTGGCTGACTTTGCAACACGTTGAAGCGTGTCTGGGGACTGATCCTGCAGGTACTGAATCAGGCTGTTCCCCGCTTGTCCTTCAGAGTTGTCTGTGGCCAGGAACTCGGGGTTAAACATCCCGTGTGCTCTGCATCCGACCCTGACATTAACGCAAGCCCTTGGATTCAACCGCCATTCGATGGGGAGGAGAACCGTATCGGACCGAACCGTTTTAGGGGCCAGTACCGCCAGATCGCAGTACCGATCACGTTTTGTTCGGGCAGCGTTCCCCACAGATGCGAATCAAGGCTGGCATTGCGGTTGTCTCCCATTACCCAAAGTTGATCCTCCGGCACGGTGATGGGTGCCATGGCGTAATCCATGCTTTCCGACAGCCAGGGTTCCGTCACGGGCTCTCCGTTTCGGATCAAAACGCCCCCCTCAACCGCCAGCTCATCCCCGGGCAGGCCCACCAAACGTTTAATCAACGCAGCATTGGCGTCGTACCCCGAGGCAATCAAGGCCTCGGGTGGTTCAAACACCACCACATCATTTCTCTGGAGGTGGCTGTGTTGCATCCGCTGAATTCGTGGACGCACTTTCTCCACCAAAATTCGATCCTGCAATTGCAGGGTGGGCAACATCGAGCCGGATGGAATCCAGCGCGGTTCGAGCACATACCAACGCAGCAAGAGGGCAAGAACGGCCCAAACAATCAAGCTGCGCCAGAGGCCTTTGTTCTGGTCAGTCTTGGACGGAGGCGTGGGATTGGTCATCGTTGACCGAAGATCGCACTAGCTTGACCTGTTGCTCTGTCGATTGCGCGCGACAACCTCGATGCCTCGTTAACCCTGTTGCATGGGTTGATCCAGCTTGGTTTGCGGCGCCTGGTGCTCTGCCCTGGGAGCCGTTCTGGATCATTGGCAACGGCTGCTGGTTTGTTGTCGTCGTCCGGTCGTCTCCAGCTCACGACTGCCGTTGATGAACGGTCGGCAGCCTTTTTGGCGTTGGGCATGGCCACCGCGGGTGGCACTGCCGTGGCGGTGGTGACCACCTCGGGAACGGCTGTGGCCAATCTGTTGCCGGCGGCGATTGAAGCGGATCGCTCCTGTCAGCCCCTGCTGTTTATCACCGCTGATCGTCCGAGCCGACTCAAGGGGTGCGGCGCCAATCAAACCGTGAATCAGGAGGACTTTTTACGTCCCGCCTGTCGCTGGTGCGGCATGGGTGCCGGTGAGGGGTTGCATGCCATGGCCCCCTCTGCCCTGATTGAGCTTGCTGCTTTGGCTTGGAGCCAGGCTCACGGGTCGAAGCTCGCGACTGCTCAAACGGCCCCGGGCCCCGTACATCTCAACCTTCCTGTCGAGGAACCGATCCACGCCGCGGTTGCGGAGCATCAACTTCTCCTGGAAGGCGTCTTGGCGCGTCAGGACGCATCGCTTTCGCCCCTTCGGCCGTCTGCACCGACGATTGATTTGGATGCCTTTCGCGATGCCCCTCGATTGGACCCATCGCGTCCCGGTGTCGTCATCGCTGGCCCGTGGCGTGGTCTGGCCAAGGATCTGTCCGCTTATCAACAGGCCGTTCGGTCTTGGTTGTTGAGCAGCGGTTGGCCTCTGCTGGCGGATCCCTTGGCGGGTTTACCCGTCGATCTGCCAGGACGATTGCACCACTGGGAGCTGCAGCTTGAGCTCCTCACCAGCCCGGAGCCCTTGCAGGTGTTGCGGCTTGGCCCATTGCCCGCCAGTCGTCGCTTGGAGGCTTGGCTGCAGCGCCATGCAGGGGGTCAAGTTCTGATCACGGAAGCGGAACCGCGCCATTTGGATCCCTTGGGTCTGTCCCAGCAGTGGAGCGGCGGAGTCGCGGCATGGTGTTCGGAATGGTCTTCGGAGCCGCCGATGGTGGATCAAGCC
Organism: Synechococcus sp. SFB_27S_18OctNov_coas_78; assembly: GCA_040260695.1. Classification (GTDB taxonomy): domain Bacteria; phylum Cyanobacteriota; class Cyanobacteriia; order PCC-6307; family Cyanobiaceae; genus Parasynechococcus. Next base: position 2,336 of record JBDQPG010000025.1, read on the forward strand.
TCGATGCCACCTTCAATATCTCTCTCAATATCAACGTCGAAGGACCGCTCTGGACCAACGTCGGCGTGGTTGCGACGCGACCAGGCGTTGGGGGCTTGGCTTGCCGACCAGTTGTTGCCCGAGGGCTCCGTTTCTGAACCCGCCTTGGCATTTCAGCTGGCACAGCTGTTGCCGCCGGCTCTTCCGGTGATGCTCGCCGCGAGCTCTCCAGTGCGGGATTGGCTCACCTGGAGCGGCCGGGACGGAAGCAACCGCCGCTGTTTCAGCTTTCGCGGGGCCTCCGGCATCGATGGCACGTTGTCGTTGGCCATGGGACTCGCCATCGAAACCGGTCCGATGCTCCTGATCACAGGGGATTTAGCCCTGCTTCATGACAGCAACGGTTGGCTGCATGGCCAATCGGATGGGCCGCCACTGGTGGTGTTGCTGATCGATAACGGCGGCGGTGGCATCTTTCAGCAACTTCCGATTGAACAAGCCTCGCCGCAGCGGTTTGATGCATTGTTTGCGATGCCCCAGGCGGTGAACCCCATCGCTCTGGCGGCGGCCCATGGTGTGCCAGGGCGGTCCATTGCAGTGATCGACGATCTGCCGGAGGCGCTTGCCTGGGGCTTGGCTCAGCGAGGTCCGGTGTTGCTGCGCGTGTGCACGGATCGCAATGCGGATGCTGCCTTGCGCCGCAAGCTGCGATTGGCTGCCCAGAATGTTGAGCCTGGGGTTTAGGAGCTATGGCTGAGTTGCAACAGGTTCTACCCGGAGCGTCGTTGACCGAATGGCAGCCGTGGGGCACCTACCAAGACATCCTGGTGGACCGTTCCGCGGAAGGAATTGCCAGGGTCGCGATCAATCGGCCCGCCAAGCGCAATGCCTTTCGCCCTCAAACGGTGCATGAGCTCTGTGATGCGTTCACCCGCATCCGCGATGACCGTGCCATCGGTGTGGTGCTGTTCACGGGGGTTGGTCCGGCTGAGGATGGCGCCCATGCCTTTTGCGCTGGCGGTGACCAAAGCGTGCGAGGTGATGGCGGTTACGTCGGTGACGACGGCCTGCCGCGGCTCAATGTTTTGGATTTGCAGCGGATTATTCGCAGCCTGCCCAAGGTGGTGATCGCCCTGGTGGCCGGTTATGCGATGGGCGGTGGCCAGGTGTTGCATCTGCTCTGCGATCTCAGCCTGGCGGCCGAGAACGCGGTGTTTGGTCAAACCGGACCGAAGGTGGGAAGTTTCGATGGGGGGTTTGGCGCTGGTTACTTGGCCCGGGTGGTCGGTCAGCGCAAAGCCCGTGAGATTTGGTTTCTGTGTCGGCGCTATGGCGCCAAGGACGCCTTGGAGATGGGGTTGGTGAATGCTGTGGTGCCCCTCGAAGAGCTCGAAGCGGAGGGGGTGCGCTGGGCCCGGGAGGTGATGCAACACAGCCCCACGGCGATCCGTTGTTTGAAGGCTGCCTTTAACGCTGAAACCGATGGCCTGGCCGGCATTCAGGAACTGGCGGGCAATGCCACGCACCTGTTCTATCGAACCGATGAGGCGATGGAGGGGCGCGATGCCTTCCTGGAAAAACGTCCCCCGGATTTCGGGCAGATCGGCTGGTTACCTTGACCCAATGATTCCGATGCCCCTGCCCGAACCCATCCCGCTGTTGCAAGCAGCGTCGATGGATACCGTGATGGCCGCGTTGGTGGCTGTGCCCCAGCAGCTGCGTCAAAAGCCAGGACTCCAGGTGGTGATGATGCGGGAACGTCGCCGTTTGTTGCTGCTCGACAGCGGCACATTGCGTCAGTCGTTTCCTGTGGCCATCGGAATGCCCGGCTGGGAGACCCCGACCGGTCGCTTCAAAGTGCTGCAAAAAATTGAAAATCCGGTGTGGGTGCATCCGGTGTCAGGCCATCGCGTCGCCGACCAGAGCAGCGATAATCCGCTCGGCAGCCATTGGATCGGTTTTCACCGGGATTGCCTGGGCCGTGATGCCCATGACGGTGATCAATGGATCACGATTAAAGGCTGCACCAGCACTGGATTTCATGGAACACCGCACCGCTGGACAGTGGGTCGGGCTGTGTCCCACGGCTGTGTTCGCCTGTTCAATGAAAATGTGCGCACCCTTTACGGCCAAGTGAAGGTGGGAACGCCAGTCACTGTGCTGCCTTGAGACGGGAGCAGATCGGCCAATCCCCCCTAAAGTCGCCGCGCTAATGCTGTAATTCATCCATGCGCATCCTGTTCGCTGCCGCGGAATGCGCGCCGATGATCAAGGTGGGTGGAATGGGCGATGTGGTGGGCTCTCTGCCACCCGCCCTGGCCAAGCTCGGTCATGACGTTCGTTTGATCATGCCGGGCTATAGCCAGCTCTGGAGAAAGCTTCAAATCCCAGATGAGCCGATCTGGCGGGCTCAAACGATGGGGACCGAATTCGCCGTTTATGAGGCGAAGCACCCCACCAACGGCATGACCATCTATTTGGTGGGTCATCCTGTGTTTGATCCAGAGCGCATCTACGGCGGCGAAGACGAAGATTGGCGATTCACCTTTTTTGCCAGTGCTGCTGCGGAATTTTCATGGAATGTTTGGAAGCCCCAGGTGCTGCATTGCCACGACTGGCACACCGGCATGATTCCGGTTTGGATGCATCAAGACCCAGAGATCAGCACGGTTTTCACGATCCATAACCTCAAATATCAAGGTCCATGGCGCTGGAAGCTCGACAGAATCACCTGGTGTCCTTGGTACATGCAGGGTGATCACACCATGGCCGCTGCCCTGATCAATGCTGATCGGGTGAATGCTGTATCACCGACCTACGCCCAAGAGATTCGCACTGCCGAATACGGAGAAAGCCTCGACGGCCTGCTCAATTTCGTCTCGGGCAAATTGCGCGGCATTTTGAACGGCATTGATCTTGAGGCTTGGGATCCCGCCACCGATCAAGCGCTCCCTGCGAATTACAGCGCTAATGACCTCACGGGAAAGGCGGTTTGCAAACAGGTGCTTCAGGAGCGGATGGGCTTGGAGGTGCGCGACGACGCGTTCCTGCTCGGGATGGTGACCCGTTTGGTGGATCAGAAAGGTGTCGACTTGCTCCTGCAAGTCGCTGACCGCTTGCTTTCTTATACCGACTCGCAAATTGTGGTGTTGGGAACGGGTGATCGAGGCCTGGAATCCGGCCTTTGGCAGCTGGCCTCCCGCCATCCCGGCAAGTGCGCTGTGTTTCTCACCTACGACGACGATCTCTCGCGTTTGATCTACGCCGGTAGCGATGCGTTTCTCATGCCGAGCCGCTTCGAGCCCTGCGGTATCAGTCAGCTGTACGCCATGCGTTACGGCTCGGTTCCTGTGGTGCGGAAAGTGGGTGGTTTGGTGGACACCGTTCCTCCCCACGACCCCAACGCCGAGCGCGGTACAGGCTTCTGCTTCGACCGTTTTGAGCCAGTCGACTTCTATACGGCCTTGGTGCGCGCTTGGGAGGCGTACCGCCATCGCCGAAGCTGGCAAGACCTCCAGAGGCGGGGCATGACGGTGGACTACAGCTGGGATCGTTCCGCCGTGGAGTACGACGCGATGTACAAAGACGTGTGTGGCATGAAGGAACCCACCCCCGACGCAGCGTTGCTTGAGCAGTTCTCCCGTGGCCAGGATGCGGATCCGTCCCGCAGTGATCAGATCGATGTGGAACCGTCCAGCTCGTCCAGTACAGCTCCGATGACGCCTCCCGGTCGAAACCCACTGAACCGACTGTTTGGTCGCCGATCTGGTTAACCCCATTGAGCGAGCAGGTTGGTCGCGAATCAGAGCCGCAGCACGAGCCAGGCAACCTCCCGGCTCCTTATGTGAGCCCATGGTTGGACTTCGCCCGCAACTTGCGGGCGTTGTCGGCTGATCTCCAGCTACGGGCGCAAGAGCTTTGGCGGCGGAATCGTGAGGGAGATCTTTCTGTTCCAGGCTTCTGGCCGCGGAACGTTGCCGCACTTTTTTGGCCCCTCGTTCTTGTGGTTCTGGTGGTCGTTCCTGGAGCAGCCCTGCGCTGGTGGCTGAGCGCCCATCCATCCTTGGCTGGACAAACGACGAATGCTCGGTCCATGGATGTTGGGTTGGCCCAAAAGATGTCTTCCGATGCGCGAACGCTTGATGGCGTTTTTCCGGAAGCTGTCCTGCCAGAGCCGCTCCTGACAAGGCAAGCTGAGCCACCGTTGGAGCCCGAAACCACGTTGTTCGAGTTCGAGGATCCTCCCCTTCCGGTGCTGGATCTCAACCCCCTTTTGGATCTATTTCTGGATGGTTCTGCCCCTGAAGGGTTGCTGGTATCGGCCACACCTCAACCTTCGCAAAACCGTTTGGTGCTCCAGGTCACGGATGCCTGGATCAGCCTTGGGCCATCGGTTCGAGCCTCGATCTCCGAGGATTGGCAGCGACGTTCTCGGGATTTGGGGTACAGCAGCTTGCAGCTTGTGGATGGCGAGGAGATGCTTCTGGCCCGCTCCGCGCGAGTCGGCAGCGGCATGATCGTGTTCGATTCCAACCCAGTGGAATGACCATCACCGTTCGTCAGCTGATCGCCTGCTGGGGGGCTCCGTTTGGGCCTCCTCCAGACCCCGATATGGCCCTCGGTCGCATCTGCACCGACAGCCGCTCGCTGCAATGCGGTGACTTTTTTGTGCCCCTCGTTGGTGACAATTTTGATGGCCACCGCTTCCTAGGCCAGTTGCCAGCCCTCGGGGCTCAGGCGGCTGTGGTGGGCCAGTCCTGGACGGAACCCGTGCCATCGGATCTGTTGCACTGGCGCGTTGACGACACCTTGAAGGCCTATCAGCAGTTGGCTTTGCTGCACCGCCGTTCGCTGGATCAGCCCTTGGTGGCGGTGACCGGTTCCGCAGGCAAAACCACAACCCGTGAATTGATTCGTGCGGCGCTCGCTCCCCTTGGTCCGGTGCATTGCAGCGAGGGGAACAACAACAACGACATTGGTGTTCCGCTCACTGTGCTCTCTGCGGAACCTCACCATTGCGCCTTGGTGATCGAAATGGGCATGCGCGGTCCTGGTGAAATTGAACGCTTGTCCCGTTGCACTGAGCCGGATGTCGCGGTGATCACCAACATCGGCACAGCCCACATCGGTCGTCTGGGCAGTCGGGAGGCGATTGCAGCTGCCAAGTGCGAAATCACAGCTGCCCTGAACCCCGATGGTGTGGTGGTGATCCCAGCGGGTGATGGTTTGCTCGAGACAGCTCTATCGAAGGTCTGGAGCGGGCGGGTCCTGCGGGTTCGGCTCGAGGACGACACCCCTGTCGAGGCTGATCGCATCGGTGCCATCGACGCTGGCCACCTTGAGGTTGGTGCGCATCGCCTGCCATTACCGCTTGAGGGGCGCCATAACGCCCGTAATTTTTTGCTGGCCTTGGCTGTGGCGGACCAGCTCGGTGTCAGCAGCGCTTCCCTCCATGCGATGGAGGTGTCGGTACCTGGTGGTCGCAGTCGACGCTTGGTTCAAGGGGGACTCACGCTTCTCGATGAGACCTACAACGCATCTCCTGAAGCGGTGATGGCCGCCCTTGCGTTGTTGTCGACTCAGCCCGGTCGTCGGTTTGCGGTCCTCGGCACGATGCTCGAGCTCGGAGCACAAAGCCTGCAGCTCCACGCCGAGGTCGCAAGACAAGCTGCAGCCCTAAAGCTGGATGGTTTGGTGGTGGTGGATCGAGGTGATGAGGGTCGGGCGATGGCGGCAGCCGCCGCTGCTTTGCCCCGTCTCGCTGTGGTGTCTTCTCCGGAGGATGCTGCAGACCCCTTGAAGGACTGGCTCAGGGCCGGAGATGTGGTGCTGCTGAAGGCCAGCCGGGGTGTGGCCCTGGAGCGGTTGATTCCCCTTTTGCCGTCGGTTTAAATCCTTGGGATCTAGCTCGTGCGATTCGCCCAGTTGTCCTTGGTGATTTGACGGGCACGGCCAATCGAGAGCGCTTTGCTGGGGACGTCTTTCGTAATCGTTGAACCGGCTCCAATGGTGACGTGATCACCGATGGTGACTGGTGCCACAAGAACGCTGTTGGCACCGGTTTTGCTGTGGTCTCCGATCACGGTTTGGTGTTTGTTGACGCCGTCGTAGTTCGCGGTGATCGTGCCTGCGCCCACGTTCACGTTGTCGCCCAAGCTGGCGTCACCGATGTAGCTGAGGTGGTTCACCTTGGTACCCGTTCCCAAGCGGCTCTTTTTCACCTCAACGAAGTTGCCGATCCGGCAGCCATTGCCCACCTCTGCAGCGGGACGAAGATGAGCAAAGGGACCAATGCTCACGTCATCTCCCACCCTTGCGTCTCGCACCACCGACTGCACGACATCGACGCGATCGCCCAAGCTGGCATTTTCGATCAAGCTTCCTGGCCCCAACTTGGCGTTGTCTCCGATTGAGCAGCAGCCACGGAAATGGGTTTGCGGTTCAATCACCACATCTTTTCCGAAGCTGCAGTCTTCGCTGAGGGTGCAACTTGTTGGGTCCACAAAGGTGACCCCTTCATCCATCCAGTAATCCCTCAGGCGTTGCTGCAACACCCCTTCGCACTGGGCGAGCTGCTTGCGGTTGTTGATGCCGTTCACTTCATCGGGATCATCAACTTCTAGATGCATGGCGCGGGGCAGCATCGCCACCGTGTCGGTGAGATAAAGCTCCCCCTGGTCGTTGTCGGTGCTCAGCTTTGGCAGAACGTTGGCCAGGGCTGTCCAGTTGAAGCAGTAGATCCCGGCATTGGTGAGGTTGTTGCCGCGTTGCTCGTCCGTGCAATCGCGATGCTCAATGATGCCGCTCACTTTGCCGTCCGTATCCGCGAACACCCGGCCGTAGCCCGTTGGGTCCGCCAGTCGCGCCGTGAGCAGCGTGACATCAGCACCGCTGCTGCGGTGGCCTTGCACGAGGGCATCGATCGTCGCTGCCCGCAACAGCGGAACATCACCGTTCAGAACGAGGAGTTCCCCCTCGAACCCGTCCATCACCGGCAAGAGCTGTTGCACCGCATGGCCCGTGCCGTTTTGGGGCGATTGCAGCACAAATTCCAAACCGCTCAGGTGGTCCAGCGTTTGTTCGACGCGTTCGGCTTGGTGACCAACGATGAGCAGACGTCGCTCTGGCTGCAGGTTCTTGGCGCTGGCCAGAACCCGTTCCACCAATGTTGCCCCCGCCAGGGGTTGCAGCACTTTGGGTAGGGCACTCTTCATGCGGGTTCCTTTCCCAGCGGCAAGAACGGCAACAGCGAGCATGCGGAGCAGGAATCGGACCGGCGGAATCTACCGGGAGAGTCCGATGCAGCAAATGCCCCCGTTTGCATCAGCATCACGCCAGCGTCGTTGCCAAATGTTGGTTGCTTCGAAGCTGCAGTTCATTTGCTCGTGTTGACGGCGCTCCAAAATCGTTTGGGCCAGATCCCGCTGTTCTGGATCGCGGAAGGGAACGGCAGCACGGGTGAGCAAATGCTCCTGTTCCATCGTTGAAAGCGGACACCAGTTCACCGTTGTCTGCTCCTGAGGTTCAAACGCCTTGCCTCCAGCCTTGATGGGCACTCTTTTGGTGGCCACTCTTTTGATAGCCACGGTTCCACCACTCCATCCCATGCGTTCTCCTGGGGTGGGTCGAAGAGAGCGAAGCTCCAATCCAGCCCGCTTCAGGCTGCCCCGGATCGCGGCCGCTCGGCTGTAGGTGAGCAGACGCCCCCCAGGAGCTAATCGCTTGGCCAGGGCACCAAGAAATTCCTCCGACCAAAGCTCCGGACATCGTTGCGGGGAAAAGGCGTCGTGCAGGATCAGATCGAAGTGCACCTCTTCGGGAATGGTGGACAGCATCCGCCGCGCATCCCCCCATCGTTGTTGTCCTTCGTCCCCCGGGGTCGACCAGCCACCTTGGTCGCGGATGGCGGCAAGTTTGTGCAGCACAGCGTCGGACCACAGCGCTTGAAAACTGGGTTGCGTCAAAGCGATCTCGAGAGGGCGACGATCCAGCTCCAGTCCCCACCAGGCAACTGCAGGGGCTGGCATCGGCAGGGCCTCCAGCACCGCGGCGGTGTTGTAGCCAAGCCCAAGGCACACATCAAGAATGCGCAGCGGTTGGCCGGCTACAAAACGCTCCAGCTCAGCGGGCCCAACGAATTTGGCTCGGGCCTCATTCAGCGCTCCAGCGGAGTTGTGAAACGCTTCTCCGAAGCGCGCACTGTGCAAACTGAAGCTTCCGTCGGCAGTCGGAAAGGCCTGGAGTTCCCCCAGATCAGTCAAATCGACTGAATTAGTGATGCAATCGCTCAAGGTCGTCCCAGAAGGTGGGATAAGACACGGCAGCTGCTTCGCTTCGCTCCAGGGTGGAAGGAGTGTTGGCCATCAGTGAGGCAATGGCCAAACTCATCGCAACGCGGTGATCGGTTTCACTATCGAGAGCAGCCCCGTTTAAGGGGTGTCCACCCCGGATGGTCATGCCATCCTCGTGCTCTTCAATCTCAGCCCCCATGGCCTTTAGTTGACGGGCCATCACCGCCAAGCGATCTGTTTCCTTCACGCGTAGTTCGGCGGCGCCACGAATTCGACTGACTCCGTCGCAGAAACAGGCGGCAACGCTGAGGATGGGCACCTCGTCCACCAGGCGAGGCATGATCTCTTCGCCAAAGTCAAACGGTTGGAGTGGTCCGTGCGTGACGCGCAGATCCCCCACTGGTTCTCCGGCTACATCGCGAGGATCCAAAACCTCGATTTGGGCACCCATTTGCCCCAGGATTTCGAGGATGCCGGTGCGGGTGGGGTTCAGTCCAACATTTTCGATGGTGAGATCGGATCCCGGCACGAGGGCTCCAGACACAAGCCAAAAGGCTGCCGAACTGATGTCGCCTGGAACAACCACGTTCTGACCATGCAATGTGGCCCCCGGTTTAACGGTGATATGACGGCTCATTTCTCCCCCGACTTGGAGATCGGCGCCAAAGGCTCGCAACATGCGCTCGCTGTGATCCCGCGACTGCGATGGTTCGATCACCGTGGTAGGGCCATCGGCGGTGAGGGCTGCGAGCACAATCGCTGATTTCACCTGGGCACTCGCCACCGGCGTTCCAACAATGGTTCCGCGCAACTTGGCGCCCTGCACAGCAAGAGGGGCCAAGTTGCCATCGTCTCGACCGCGGACGTCGGCTCCCATGGATGACAGCGGTTGGCCGACCCGACGCATCGGACGGCGGCGCAGAGAGGCATCGCCATCCAGCACGAAATGGCGACCGTCGCGGCCCGCCAGAAGCCCCAGCATCAGTCGCATCGTTGTGCCGGAATTTCCGCAATCCAGCACTTGATTGGGCTCCCGCAGACCATCGAGACCGACCCCCTCGACCGTCACGATCCTGCCAGCTTCGATCGGACTAATTCCGACGCCCATCGCCCTTAAGCAGGCAGCCGTACTGATTGGGTCTTCGGCAGGAAGCAACCCTTCAATCGTTGTTGTGCCTTCCGCGATCGCACCGAAGAGAAGCGCTCGGTGCGAAATCGATTTATCACCGGGGACCTTGACGTGTCCCTTGAGGCATCCACCCGCTTGAAGGTGTCGGGAAGGGGTTGGCTTGCCGGTCGCGCTCAAGGCTCGGACATCGGTTTAATCAATCCTATTGGCCGATCTTCATCCCTTGGATGAGTCGATCCAGGGCATAACCGAACAAACTGGGATCAGGTTCTTCATGACCGAGATCGTCGAGCCCCAATTCAGACCAGCGATCGGTGACGTGCTGTTCTAGGTCGGATGGTCGGCTGAGCGGTTCGCCCCATTCGTGGTTTTTTTCCGGGCCAACTTTGGTGGTGGCATCGATGGCGAGGCGGCCGCCGAGTCCAAGTTGCTCGCTGGCGAAATCAAGGCTGTCGAACGGGGTGTTTTCCAGGGTGAATAAATCCCGCTGCGGATCCACCTGGGCCGCGATGGCCCACACCACTTGACGAGGGTCCCGCACGTTGATGTGCTTGTCGACCACCACCACAAACTTGGTGTATGTGAATTGGGGCAGGGCGCTCCAGAAGGCCATGGCGGCCCGTTTGGCCTGGCCCGGATAGGCCTTATCGATCGAAATCACCGCCAACTTGTAGCTGAGGGCTTCCATCGGCAGGAAAAAGTCCGTGATCTCTGGAATTTGTTGCCGCAGGATTGGCGTGTAAATCCGGTTCAAGGCAATGGCGAGCATCGCTTCCTCTTTCGGCGGACGTCCACTGAAGGTGGTGAGGAACACAGGATCCCGTCGCTGGGTCATGCAGTGAAACCGCACGAGCGGTGAGTCTTCGACGCCCCCGTAGAACCCCATGTGATCGCCGAATGGACCATCAGGACGCACCTCTCCTGGGGTGATCGTTCCTTCCAGCACCACCTCGCTGTGGCTGGGGACTTGAAGATCGATGGTTTTGCAAGGCGCTAGGCGGACACCCTCTCCGGCATAAATCCCGGCGAAGAGCCATTCGCTCAGTTGCACGGGGATGGGTGTTGCGGCGGCCATCACGAGCAGCGGATGCACGCCGATGGCCACCGCCACCTCCAGCTTTTTGCCCATGGCAGCTGCTTTGCGGAGGTGACGTGCACCCCCACGCACGCTGAGCCAGTGCACCGTCATGGAGTTAACCGACTGCCGTTGCAAGCGGTAGACCCCCACATTGGGCACACCCGTTTCGGGATCTTTGGTGATCACCAGCCCCAAGGTGACGACTCCACCGGCATCCCCTGGCCATGGGCGGATCAGTGGGATGGAATCGAGGTTCACCTCGTCGCCCCGAAACACCTGCTGCCGGCAGGGAGGGGTGAGATCCCGATCGGGTTTGGCTTTGACCAAGTCCCAGAACACCCGTGCAAATTGCTTGGTTTCCTGCAGGCCCTTGGGCGGTCGGGGTTGCTGCAGCAGGGCGAGGCGTGACCCCAGCTCCTCCAGTTGTTCAGCCCGTTCGAGGCCCATGCTCCACACCACCCGTTCGACGGTGCCGAGGGTGTTGACGGCCACCGGCATGGAAGAGCCGATCACGTTTTCGAACAACAGGGCCGGTCCGCCCTGACCCAGCACCCTGTCGGCGATCGCGGCCAACTCCAGATCGGGATCCACGGGCGCTGTGATGCACTTGAGCTGCCCACGTTCTTCGAGCAATTTGAGGAAGCCCCTCAGATCACGTGTTGCCGGGCCGGACTGGAACAGAGCCATGGAAAGGACAGAAATGGCGCGGTCGATCTCGGTACTGTGTCGCACGTTGCTCAACAGCGTGGCCATGCAGATTTCTTACTTCCATGTGCCTGCTGAGATGCCGCAGAGCGTTCATCCCAGTGCCGCTGTGGTGATTGATGTGTTGCGTGCCACCACCACCATCGCTTGGGCTCTCCATAACGGCGCAGAGGCCATCCAAGCCTTTGCCGATATCGATGCTCTCCATACCGCTGCAGCGGCGTGGCCCGCCGACGCGCGCCTGTTGGTGGGTGAGCGGGGTGGTCAGAAATTGGAAGGGTTTGATTTAGGCAATTCACCCGTGACCGTTGGAGCTGAAACAGTCGCTGGTAAGCGCCTGTTCATGAGCACCACCAATGGAACCCGTGCCCTCGATCGGGTGCGTGATGTTCCCTTGTTGATGACGGCCGCACTGCCCAACCGTGAAGCGGTGGCCCAGCGCTTGCAGCAGCACAAACCAGACACGCTTGCCATCGTCGGCAGCGGTTGGGAGGGGTCCTATTCGCTCGAAGACTCTTTGGCTGCCGGGGCTTTGGTTCACCGATTGTTGGAACTGGATTCGGCCTCAAATGCTGCGGCAAATGACGAAGCCACGGCGGCTTTGGCACTGTGGAGGCAATGGATGCACGATCCCGAAACCTGCCTCCGTACCGCGACCCATGGGCAACGTCTCATCCGCATCGGTGATCACGATGCGGATTTCCAGTGTTGCGCCAGCCTCGATCAACTCAGCACTGTTCCCACTCAGGGTGAACCCGGAGTTCTCAAGGCCGCATAGGCGCTCGTAAAGTCCAAAAAACAACCCCTACCGTCATCCTGTGAGCGATTTTCTGGCTGCTGCCATTCAGCTCACCAGTGGCCAGGACCCCGAGTTGAATTTCAACGCCGCCGAGGAGCAGATCGATCTGGCTGTTCGGCGTGGGGCTGAGCTTGTTGGGTTACCAGAAAACTTCGCCTTCATGGGGGACGATTCCCGTCGCCTCGAACTGGCTTCCGCTTTATCGGAACAGTGCAGTCGCTTTTTGGTCACGATGGCGAGGCGCTATCAGGTGGCCCTTCTGGGCGGTGGATTTCCTGTCCCAGCTGGTGATGGTGCTCAAACGCTGAATCGATCTGAGTTGGTCGATCGCGATGGCCAGTTGCTGGCTCAATACGACAAGATTCACCTGTTCGATGTTGATTTGCCCGACGGCAACACCTATCGGGAATCAGCAACGATCCAATCAGGTCAAACGCTTCCACCTGTTGTTGACATTCCCGGATTGTGTCGGGTGGGGCTGTCCATTTGCTACGACGTGCGCTTCCCTGAGCTGTATCGCTATCTCGTCGCGTCCGGGGCCGATTTGTTAATGATTCCCGCTGCGTTCACAGCTTTCACTGGAAAAGATCATTGGGATGTTCTTCTCCAGGCCCGGGCCATTGAAAACACGGCGTATGTGCTGGCCCCGGCTCAAACGGGTGTTCATTACGGGCGTCGTCAGTCCCATGGACACGCCATGGTGATTGATCCTTGGGGCACGGTTCTAGCTGACGCTGGAGTGCAGATCGGTGCCGCGATTGCGCCGGTGAACACCGACCATCTCAGTCGCGTTCGAAACCAAATGCCGAGCCTGCGTCACCGCAAGCCCGCCCTGTTCTGAGTGATGGTTGCGGCGCCCTCTCGCCGAATCGCCTGGCTGTTGGCAGCTGCGTTGCAGTTTCCTGGCCTGTTGGCTGCCATGCCTGCCCATGCGGCAAGTGCCCTGGCGGCTTGGGCGATGACGGATCAAGGCGTTTTGCAGCTGCGCACCAGTCGGAATGCTCGGCTACAAGCTTTTTTTCAGGCCGCGAGTGCCGGACGGGGAACACGCGTTTGGATCGACTTTCCCGGTGAATTGCGGTTTCCCCGTCGTCTTGCCGGCCGCGGCGCTGTCAAGGAGATCCGGATTGGAAAACCGCGGTCTGGTGCCACCCGGCTCGTGGTGGAATTCCGCCCCGATGTGGATCTGAATCCAGAGGATTTACGGCTACGCGGTACCGCGCCGGATCGCTGGGAAATGGCCTTTACCGGCTTGCCCACCCGCGGACTCAACGACATGGGTGAAGGGGATCTCACGGGACGAGCGACGGCCTGGCAAACCTCTCCGCGGTTCGCGCCATCCCGGACACCCGTTGATCCTTCAGGCCTCCCAACCGTTCCGAACAATCGCTACCGCGTCGTCATCGACCCGGGCCATGGCGGGCCTGATCCTGGCGCTGTGGGGATCCGTGGACTCCGGGAATCCGATGTGGTGCTTGATGTGTCGCTGCAGGTTGCAGCCTTGCTGCGGGCCCGTGGTGTCGATGTTCGACTCACCCGCACCAGTGAAATCGATGTGGACTTACCGCCGCGGGTGTCCCTCGCGAATCGATTTAGAGCAACAGCCTTCATCAGCATTCATGCCAATGCTTTGAGCATGAAACGGCCGGATGTGAACGGAATTGAAACCTTCTACTTCTCCGATCCACGCTCCGGTCGCTTAGCGACGTACCTCCAGCAGCAGATGATGGATGTGTCGCCAGGCACCCCAAACCGTGGCGTTCGCCGTGGTCGATTTTTTGTGATCCGTCGAACCACGATGCCGTCGGCGTTGGTGGAAATGGGATTCGTGACCGGAGCGATTGACTCTCCCAGACTCGCCCGTGCTGATCATCGCCGCCGCTTGGCTTTGGCTATCGCGGCGGGAACTTTGAATTACCTGAAGCGTGAAGTGCGATGACACCGCTTCTGGGCTTTTTTGATAGCGGCATCGGCGGACTCACGGTTCTTCGTCAGGTGCTGGAACGCCACGGTCCAGTGCAGTGCATTTATCTGGGCGATACGGCCCGGGTTCCCTATGGCACCCGGGCTGCCCCTGAAATCCGCTTGATTGCTGCGGAAGTGGTGGCGTGGTTGCGGACTCAACAGGTTTCGACGTTCGTTATGGCTTGCAACACCACCAATGCCGTGGCCCGTGATGTGGCGGAGGGGCAGGCAGGGGGGCCGGTGATCGGCTTGATCGGAGCGGCTGCCGCAATGGTTGAAACCAGTCGCGTTGGTGTGCTGGCGACGCCTGCAACGGTCGCATCTGAGGCCTATCGATCCAGTATCGAAGCGCTTCATCCTGGAACCCTGGTGGTTGAGCAGGCGTGCCCAGCGTTTGTTCCGTTGATTGAATCCGGTGATTTGAGTAGCGATGAGTTGCGCCGGATTGCGCAGGGGTATTTGGAGCCGTTACTTGAAGCTTCTGTGGAGACGATCGTGCTTGGGTGCACCCACTATCCGCTGTTGGTGCCATTGCTGCGGCAGTTGCTGCCAGCTTCGGTTCAACTGATTGATCCTGCCGTCGGTGTGGCGCGTCAGTTGGATGCTGTTCTTGGTGTTCCAAAAGCATCTCCGGGGGAACGCCTTCACTTGAATGAATGCCGTTTTTGTGTCACGGCCGATCCGGATGGGTTCGCGACGCGGGCCACTCCTTGGCTGGGAGAACGTCCGGTCGTGGAGTTGGAAGTGCTGCAATCCTGAGGCTGTGGCCACTAGGATCGCGGCGCCGAGGGGTTTCATGATCACCGTCACCGAGCTGCTGCAACCGGTTGAGACCGATCTCGAGACTTTGCTCGGTGATTTGCGCAACCTGATTGGTGCGGGGCATCCCATCCTTCAGGCAGCGGCAGAACATTTGTTTAGTGCCGGCGGAAAAAGAATTCGTCCTGGCATTGTTTTATTGATTTCACGAGCACTTGCTGCTGACGGGGAACTCACCCCCCGTCATCGGCGTCTGGCGGAAATCACCGAAATGATTCATACCGCTTCTTTGGTTCACGACGATGTGGTCGATGAAGCATCCACCCGTCGTGGTGTTGACACGGTTCACAGTCGTTTTGATGCACGCGTTGCAGTGCTTGCTGGAGATTTTCTTTTTGCCCAAGCGAGTTGGCATCTTGCCAACCTCGATGATCTTGATGTGGTGAAACTGCTGAGTCGCGTGATCATGGATCTCGCTGATGGTGAAGTGAAGCAGGGGCTCTATCGCTTCGACACGTCCCAGAGCTTTGAAACGTATTTTGAAAAAAGCTATTGCAAAACAGCCTCCCTCATTGCAAACAGCTCGAGGGCTGCTGGTGTTCTTAGTGGATGCAACTCACAGCAATTGGATTCGCTTTATCAATTCGGCCGCCAATTGGGTTTGGCTTTTCAAGTTGTCGACGACATTCTTGATTTCACAGGCAGTGACCAGCAGCTTGGTAAGCCTGCCGCCAGTGATTTAGCGACTGGCTACCTAACGGCACCCACCTTCTATGCCTTGGAAGAAAATCCTGATCTTGGTTCGTTGATCGATCGTGAATTCAGCGAAACCGGTGATCTTGATCGTGCTCTCGAGATCGTGCGTTCGTCTCAAGCGATTCCACGAACACGAGAATTAGCCGAGACATTTGCGCGTGAATCGCGTGAATCGATTGAATGGATGGCCGATTCCCCCTGCAAAAGAGCTTTATTGGAATTGCCTAATTTTGTGCTCAGTCGTTTGTACTGACGAGATAGTTCAAAACAACTTCAAGACTTTGTACTCGACAGGGATTTTCAGAGAGAGGTGCACCCTTCGTTTCGGGTGACAGAACCCAAACCCGGCAACCCGCGGCTACAGCAGATTTCATTCCGGCATTCGAATCTTCAAAGGCCCAACAATCGCTTGGATTCACCTCCAATCGCTTTGCGGCCAGCAAATACGGCGAAGGATTTGGTTTTCCTGCTTCCAACTGCGGATCATCGCCATAAATGCGTTCTTTGATCGCTCCAACCCAGGGATGGTGGCTGGTTTTAAAGCTCACCGCTTCTCGACTGCTGCTGGTGACAAGGGCTGTTTTGATGCCGTGAGTGCAGCAGTGCTGCACCAATTGTTCCGCCCCTGGCATCGCTGGAGCTTGGGGAAGCAACGCTCGAACGATCGGTTGCTGAACCGCAAGGAGAGCATCAATCCCAATTGGGGTTGGCAGCCAAGCATCAACTTGGCGAGCGCAGTCGCTACGACGCCGACCTTTGAGCTGCAGTAACTGATCCTGACTCAGTTCGGCGCCGAATTGGGCCGCGGCCTGACTCCAGCCCATGCCATGGAACGGTTCCGTATCAAGAAGGAGCCCATCCAAATCAAACAAGCAGGCCACCGGTGGATGCGTCATCCCTGCATGGGAGGTTGGGTTTCTCCAGTCAAGCGTTCCAACGGCATTCGACGGATTAATAAGCGTCTGCAAGAACGATGGATCTGCTCCTTACCCTGAGCGATGAGCGCCTCGTTCAGCCTTCCGTGACGAACACCAACACATCGATCGAAAGCGTGCTGCAGGAGCAGCGTGTGTTCGAACCTCCCGCGAGCTTTTCTGCAAAGGCTGGGATTGGAAGCCTTGAGGCTTACAGGGCCATGGCCGATGCGGCGAAAGCAGATCCAGACAGCTTTTGGGGAGACGCCGCCCGTCGCGAATTGCATTGGTTTGAGCCATTCCATACCGTTTTGGATTGGAGCGATGCACCCTTCGCCCGCTGGTTTGAAGGGGGAACCACCAACTTGTCGTTTAATTGCCTCGATCGGCATCTTGAGGGCCCGACGGCCGACAAGACAGCTCTGATTTGGGAGGGAGAACCTGGCGATGTGCGTCGGTTCACCTATCGAGAGCTGCACGCAGAGGTTTGTAAGGCCGCCAATGCCTTAAAGGCCATGGGCCTGGGGAAAGGGGACTTGGTGGCGCTTTACATGCCGATGGTCCCGGAGGCGGCGATCGCGATGCTCGCTTGTGCCCGCATTGGGGCGCCCCATTCCGTGGTGTTTGGGGGCTTCTCGGCCGAAGCGTTGCGGGATCGCTTGATTGATGGCGACGTGAAGGCGGTGATCACCGCCGATGGCGGCTTCCGTAAAGACAAGCCTGTTTCGCTGAAGCCAGCGGTTGATGCGGCCTTGGCCGATGGGGCCTGCCCAACTGTGCACTCGGTGTTGGTGGTTCAGCGCACCAAGCAAGACGTAACGATGGTGGAGGGTCGCGACCAGTGGTGGCATGAGTTGGTGGCAAGCCAAAGCGATGCCTGCGCGGCTGAGCCAATGGCGAGTGAAGACCGTCTGTTTGTGCTTTATACCTCTGGTTCCACGGGCAAACCCAAGGGCGTGGTGCACACCACGGCTGGTTACAACCTCTGGGCCCATCTCACCTTTCAGTGGATCTTTGATATTCGCGACAACGATGTGTTCTGGTGCACAGCCGACGTCGGCTGGATTACGGGGCACAGTTACATCGTCTATGGCCCCCTTTCCAATGGCGCCACAACGGTGATGTATGAGGGCGCACCCCGTCCGTCGAAGCCCGGGGCGTTTTGGGAGCTGATTCAGAAGCACGGCATCACGATCTTTTACACCGCACCAACGGCGATTCGGGCCTTCATGAAGGGTGGGCGTTCAGTCCCCGACCAGTTCGATATGTCCAGTCTTCGTCTGTTGGGCACCGTCGGCGAGCCGATTAACCCGGAAGCTTGGATGTGGTATCGCGAGGTGATTGGTGGAGACCGTTGTCCGATCGTTGATACCTGGTGGCAAACCGAAACCGGTGGGGTGATGATCAGCCCCTTGCCTGGGGCCACCCCAACCAAACCGGGTTCAGCGACGTTGCCCTTGCCTGGGATTCAGGCCGACATCATTGATGCTGAGGGCAACAGTTGTGGCGATGACGAGGGGGGCTATCTCGCGGTGCGCGCCCCCTGGCCGGGAATGATGCGTACGGTGCATGGCAACCCCCAGCGTTTTCGGGAGAGTTATTGGGAGCACATTCGTCCGGCGGACGGTTCCTATCTCTATTTCGCTGGCGACGGCGCTCGCCGCGATGCGGACGGCTATTTCTGGGTGATGGGCCGCGTTGATGACGTCATCAATGTGTCCGGACATCGCTTGGGCACGATGGAAATCGAATCAGCTCTTGTGAGCCATCCTGCCGTGGCAGAAGCGGCGGTGGTTGGACGACCGGATGATCTCAAGGGGGAAGGAATCGTCGCCTTCGTCACCTTGGAAACGGGCCGGGACGCCACCGATGAACTCCAGGCTGAATTGCGGAAGCATGTCGGCAAAGAAATCGGTCCGATTGCCCGTCCCGATGAAATCCGCTGCAGTGACGCGTTACCCAAAACCCGGAGCGGAAAAATCATGCGGCGGATTTTGCGTGCCCTCGCCGCCGGCGAGGAGGTCACCGGTGACACCAGCACCCTTGAAGATCGCTCCGTGCTTGATCGATTACGGGCTTGAGGATTGGCCCGTGGACTGACTTCGTCAATGGGCTGCTTTAAGTAGCCCACCGGCCAATGGTTTGCGTGAGGCGGCGGATCACGTCGACCCGCTTCGGGTCATCCGCCCATGCGCCAAGCAGGCTCCGGCGTAATCCGGCACTGGCCGGCGTGAGGTGATCGCCCGGCAACTGCAAGGCTTCGGTGTTGTCAGCCGTGCGCTGTTTCAGAGCTTCAAGGAGGTCATCGCTTTGGTCGAGCTCATCGCGACCGAAACGCACCACGAGATTGTGCTCTTGGATGTAGTGGCGGGTGATGAGCCGTAGGGTCTCCCGCGGGCTCGGACTGAATTCTGTTTCGACCCCAAGCCGTGGCGCAAGTTCACCAAGGAGCGGGATCGAACGGTCTGCCTGGAAATTGTTGAAGCTCAAGGCCACCAGACCATGGCTGCCACGGCCTCCATCGGGGGCGAGGAGATGCAGCTTGCATCCAAGGCTGTGTCCCAAACGCAGAGGATTGGGGAGCACTCCACAGCGCTCCTCTAGTTGACGCCGCGACTGACGAAACGCCATCCAGGCATCCTTGGCTTGGCTTTGGTGATCAAAACCAGGCACGTAGGCCCATGCGTGAACAGCGAGGTCAGCGCTGCATAAATCCTCAAGCAAGCGTCGGTAGCTCACCTGCGGAGTGGCAGCAAGGTAACTGCCACCAATGAACTCCACCAGACCCTTGGGTCGACTGGGGCGGAGTTGCCAAATACTTCCTTGTTGGCGCCAACTCTGCATCGTTTAGGACTGCAATTCCGTGAGCACGCGTTCGGCTTCACGAACGTGGGCAGGGCCATCCAGCAGGTTGCTGAACATGTGTCGGATCACCCCCGTTGGATCCACCACATAGGTCACGCGTCCGGGCAGCATTCCTAAGGCCTTGGGAACACCCATCTGACGACGCAGGGCGTTGTTCCGGTCGCAAAGCAGTGGGAACGACAGGCTGTGACGTTCTGCAAAACGACGATGACTCACGGCATCATCTCCACTAACGCCCCAAATTTCGGCGTTCAGCGCTGCAAAACTGCTGGTGTTGTCCCGGAAACTACACGCCTCAGCCGTACAGCCTGGAGTGTCGTCCTTGGGATAGAAAAAGAGCACGAGCCAGCGGCCCTGCACGGATGCGCTGGAGCGTTGGTCTCCGTTTTGATCCTCAACGCTGAAGTCGGGTAAGCGATCACCGATTCCGAGGCCCATGGTTGTTGTTGCACTGTGCAAGACCTTAGGCAGCTTTTGTGGTCCACCGGGCGCGAGAATCATCGTCGGGACTGGACTTCTAGGGGATGGCTGATCAACTGGATCTGCTGGGTGGATTGCAACCCACGGTGGGCGCAAGTGTGCCCCAATCCAACCCGCATGCAACCGCACCAATCCCTCGTGCCGAGGAGAGCCAACCCCGAGCGTCGTCGTCACCGAGCGTTGTGCCAAAAACGCTGTTAATCCTCGATACGGAAACCACCGGCTTGGATCCCGAAACTCACCATTGCGTTGAGGTTGGCGCCATTTTGTTTGATGTGCCATCAAGAGCTGTTTTGGCGCAGCAGTCCTTTTTGTTGCCGGCAGAGAGCAATGCTGCAGAGCCAATTAATCGGATTCCCGCGGCGGTAACTCGACTTCCGCAGCCGTGGAAAGAAGCGCTTCGCTGGTTTCAGAATCTTTTGGATGCCGCCGACGTTTTAGTGGCGCACAATGCTGCGTTCGACCGCCAATGGTTTGGGCGAGGCGAGTTGCCTGCGGTGGCGCAGCCCTGGTTGTGTTCCATGGAGGACATGCGTTGGCCAGTTGATCGGCAATTGCGTTCGCGCCCTTCGGTGCGCGATCTCGCGCTCGCCTATGGGGTGCCCGTTTGGGCGGCCCATCGGGCTCTCACCGATTGCATTTATTTAGCTGAAGTGTTTGCCCGTTGTGACGATCTGGAACAGCTATTGCTGCAAGGCCTTGAGCCACGGCAATTGGTGCGCGCCAAGGTGTCGTACGACGATCGCCAGCTCGCCCGTGATGCGGGATTCCGCTGGAATGACCCGATCAAAGGGGCTTGGGCTCGACGCTTGAGTGAGCGGGAGATTCAAGGGCTGTCGTTTCAGGTGGTTCCTGTGGATTTGGAGGCCGGCGACGGCAAAACCTGACCCTCCGCCCGATCTCCTCCGTATTTGCTTCATCACTCCGAAGCGACTGGGTTGTTTTGCGCCGACTGAATCGAGCTCAAGCAATCTGAATGCATGACCTGCTTCCGGCACCACCAGCAACGGCCGCTCCGTTCAAGGCTGCGTCACTGGCAGCAGGTGCGCACGTGGGCTCGGCTGATTCGTGAGGCAGAGGCGCTGTGGCATGTCGACGTCCGTGCCCTGCGCCGGATTGGGGCTCTCGAGTTATCCCAGCTGTTGGAAGAAGTGCCGCCGGTGCATCGTCAACGGGTGAACCGTTGGCTGCACTGTTATTCCACCTCAACGCGGTTCACACCCGTGTCGGCAGAGGCCACACCTGATCTCTACCAACAATGACGACGCCTTAATCAAGCCATAACGGAGCATGCGACTGCATTAATTACGCTGGGGATGGTCAAAGCCTTGGACGTCATTCATGACTGCTTCGCATCGGGTTCTGGTTCGCGTTTCGCTGGCCGCGTGTTGCGTGGGTCTTGCAGCATGCAGTGGATACCAAGCCGCCAAACCGCTGAACGGAGCTGGTGCAACGTTCCCCGCGAAGATTTACCAGAGTTGGTTTGCTGATCTGGCCGGATCCGGTGGATCCCAGGTGAACTATCAAGCGGTTGGATCAGGTTCAGGGCGCCGAGCCTTTTTGGACCAAACCGTTGATTTCGCAGCATCGGACGATCCGATTAAGGCCGTCGACCGTGACCAGGTTGAACGGGGGGTGGTTCAAATACCAATGGTGGGTGGAACCATCGCATTCGGATACAACAAACCCGGTTGTGATCTAAAACTCACGCAACAGCAAGCTGTTCAAGTTGCCATTGGGAAGATCAAGGATTGGCAAGATCTTGGTTGTGAAGCTGGAACCATCACCTGGGTGCATCGTTCCGATGGTTCGGGCACCACGAAAGCCTTCACCAATTCCATGCAAGCGTTTTCGCCTGAGTGGACACTCGGTACTGGCAAGTCTGTTCAATGGCCAGTTGGGGTCGGCGGTAAAGGAAATTCAGGTGTGGCAGGTGTGATCGAAAACCGCGAGGGGGCGATCGGATATGTGAATCAGTCCTTTATTAAAGGCAATGTTGTTGCTGCGGCGCTTGAAAATAAATCAGGTGAGTTTTTGAAGCCATCTGTGGAGTCTGGAGCGATTGCATTAAATGGCATTCAACTCGATCAATATCTTGCTGGTAAAAATCCCAATCCAAGCAAAAAAGGTGCCTATCCAATCGCGACCCTTACCTGGGTGTTGGCCTATGAAACTGGCAATGGTGATAAAACATCTTCCATTAAAGATGTTTTGAATTATATGTTGTCCGATAGTTCTCAAGATAAAGCACCGTCTCTTGGATTTGTTCCCCTGAAGGGAGAGATTTTGAAGGCATCTAGGGCTGCAGTTGATAACGTCGGCGAATAACTTCTTCAAGGTTGAGGATGGCCCTTAAGAATTAAGCCGTGCACATAAGGTAAGTAATTAATTTAATCGTTTTACGTTAATAGGATTGATCAATTGCCTAGATTTGCTAGGCAATTGAAGTGGTTTTTGTTGTTTCTGGATGTCTTGGAAGTGTCATGAAACCATGAATCTCCAAACTTTCCTATTGGGCGAGCAACTTAAGCGAAGCTTAATCCTATCTTGCTTATACCTTGATCTTGATAGTTATTTGATCAAGCAAGATTGGGGAGCGCAATTGCGTTTTTTCGCGTCATTTTCTCATGAGCGTCTCTAAGAAGATTCTTGTTTTGTCTTCTTTGCTCGCCCTTGGGGCAGGCATGTCAGCTTCAGCTGCGCCCAGAATCAATGCGGCTGGTGCATCGTTCCCTGCCAAAATTTATCAGCGTTGGTTCGCTGACTTGGCGAGGTCTGGTGGACCACAAGTGAATTATCAATCCGTTGGCTCAGGTTCTGGGCGCAAAGCATTTATTGATCAAACAGTAAATTTTGCAGCATCGGATGATCCGATGAAGAAACAAGATATGGCCAAGGTTGGCCGGGGTGTGGTCCAAATTCCTATGGTCGGCGGAACCATCGCTTTTGGCTTCAACAAGCCAGGTTGTGATTTAAAACTAACTCAGAAGCAAGCCGTCAAAGTTGCGATGGGTAAGATCAAAAATTGGAAAGATCTTGGCTGTAAGCCCGGCACCCTGGTTTGGGTCCATCGTTCAGATGGTTCCGGAACCACAAAAGCATTCACCAATTCGATGCAGGCCTTCTCTTCGGAATGGACTCTTGGTACTGGTAAATCTGTGAAGTGGCCAGCCGGTGTAGGTGCTAAGGGTAACTCTGGCGTTGCTGGTGTTATCCAGAATCGCGTCGGTGCTATCGGATACGTCAACCAGTCCTATATCAAGGGAAATGTCAAGGCTGCTGCTTTGCAAAATAAGTCTGGTGAATATCTCAAGCCCTCTGTTGAATCAGGAGCTCGTGCGTTGAATGGGATTACGCTCGATAAGGATCCAGCAGGGAAAAATTCCAATCCGTCTGCCAAGGGTGCCTATCCGATCGCAACCTTGACATGGGCTTTGGCTTATCAAACGGGCAATGGTGCCAACGCTAAGGTTGTGAAAGATACTTTTAACTATATGCTGAGTTCTAAAGCTCAGTCTGTAGCTCCTAATCTAGGATTTGTCCCCCTTAAGGGAGATATCTTGAAGGCTTCCAAAGCTGCTGTTAACAAGATTGGGAAATAATAGGTATCCAAGCAAAGCTTTTATTGAAGCCGTCCTTTGTTCCATTGTTTTATTCAGTGAAACTAAAATCTGATCTTTGAGTCAAGATCAATCAATAAGCCCTACGCAACGTTTGTGTAGGGCTTTTTTCTTGTTTCAAGAGGTAGAGATCATTCCATCACGATGATGCCGAAGATGCGTTCAATAACGAGTCCTGTGGTCGAGCGAAGCTTGTCTTCAGATGCTTCTGCTGAGAGAATTTCTACTCTAATTAAACTGATTTAATAGAGTTATAGCTCAACAGTGAATTAAAGCAGCTCAAAAAAATATGGCCTTTGAATCCCTTGCTTTGATGATTTGGCATCTTCTTTTCCGGATGGTGCCAGAATTTCGTCGGAATTAAATTTTATTTAGCGTGCTATGTGCATGCAAAAGATAATTTTCTGGAACAATTAAATGTTCGGCAGTCATGATGATGATCTTAAAGGTGATGGCAAGCGACGGCTGCTGAGCCAAGCCAATCCAACCAGAAAACAAGACGTCCATAGGCATGCTTGCATGCCGCCAAGAAGAAAAATAGCTCCGGATAGTAAGGTTCCTATTAAGCGCCCAGCTGCGTTGGCCATGTAATAGAAACCAACGTTCAGGTTCACGCTTTCGGAATCTGTATAGGCAAGAACCATGTAAGAGTGAATGGAAGAGTTCATAGCAAAAACCACTCCGAACAGAAACAAGCCAGCGGTAATTGCAATTGATACATCCATTTCACGCCAAAGAGCGATAGCCAGAAGAGCTGGCACGGCAGTTAACAAAGCACTCCAGAACTGAACTGCAGAGACACCAGGAGATTTGGTTTTCCCCCACAACCGTCGCAGGCTTGGTGCGGATGCTTGGACGATGCCGTACCCCACAACCCAAAGCCCCAGGAACCCTCCGATTTCCGAGAAGTTCCAGCCCAGCGCCTGTTCAAGAAACACCGGTAATGCCACCACGAACCAAACGTCCCTAGCGCCGAACAAGAAGAAACGTGCCAAGGAGAGAACATTGATTCCTTGCGACTTGGAAAGGATTGATGAGAACGCGGGCTTGATCTTCATTTTGCCCATGTGCTTAGGCAAAACCAAGGTTGGGATGAAGGCCAGTGCTAAGCCTGATGCCATCCACACCATGGCCGAATTGAATCCCATCGACATGAGGAGTAAGCCACCAAGAAAAAAACCGACTCCTTTAAGGGCATTCTTTGATCCTGTCAGGATCGAAACCCATTTGAAGAGTCTTTTTTCTCCAATCTGAGCATTATCTGGAGTTTCCGGAACAACGGTTTTGATAGCACTCTTCGCACTCATTTTGTTGAGATCTTTTGCGATACCACTGATTGCTTGGGCCATCATCACGTAGATCACACTAAATATTTTTGGCCACGTACTAGATACTGGTATCAACATTAATAATGCCATTATCTGAAGACATGTTCCAACCCATAGGGTTAGGCGTAATCCATATCGAGCACCAATTAAACCTCCATATAGATTGGTGAGTACACCAAAGAATTCGTAAAATAAAAATAAAAAAGCAATTTCCAGTGTTGAGTAGTCGAGGGTATGGAAGTGGAATAGCACCAGCATTCGCATGGCACCGTCAGTCAGCGTGAATGCCCAATAATTTGTAGTGATGATGCCGTATTGCTTTAACGGGGAGAAATTCATTGTCCTAGATTTTGGCAACATGACAGGCAAGATCTGCCATGCGGGAGCTGTATCCCCACTCGTTGTCGTACCAGGCATAAACCTTAATTTGTGTCTTATTCACCACCATCGTTGAGAGAGCATCAATGATGCAGCTGCGCTTGTCGTTGACGTAGTCCACCGACACCAAAGGACGTGTTTCGTATCCAAGGATTCCATGGAGTTCTCCATTGGCAGCAGCTTCGAAGGCATTATTCACCTGCTGAACGGTGACCTCTTGCTCAAGTTCAAATACCGCATCCGTTAAGGAGGCATTCAGAAGTGGCACCCTTACTGCATGGCCATTGAGCTTTCCTTCTAATTCAGGAAAGATCATGCTGATGGCTTTTGCCGAACCGGTGGTTGTTGGGATCAAGCTCTGTATGCAGGAACGCGACCGCCGTAGGTCTTTATGAAATCCATCCACGACAACCTGCGTATTCGTTACATCATGCAAAGTTGTAATTGAGCCATGCTTTATTCGAAATTTTTCGTGAACGACTTTCACCATTGGGGCTAAACAGTTGGTTGTACAGGATGCAGCTGTGATAACTCGGTGATAACCCGGGTCATAGCGATGATGATTCACACCATAAACAACATTTAAGATCTCTATATTGTTGATATGTCCCTTCACCGGACAGGCCACCACAATCTGTTTTAGCTTTGCTTTTTCATAGATTGATTCGAGTATTTCTGGTTCTTTAAATTGTCCACTGCACTCCAGCAGCATCTCAACTCCTGTCTCAGTCCAGGGAGCAACAGTTGGATTGTTTTCGCAGGTATATCGCACCTGGTGGTTGTCGACTAAAAAACCTGTTGTGGTGGATTTGATTGTTGGTGTCCAACGGCCATGCGCCGAATCAAATCCAAGAAGGTGAGCCGCTGCAGCAGCATCACCGGCGCAGTCATTGACATGTACGATTTCGATGCCTGGACGACCCCAAAGAGCGCGAAAGACGAGACGTCCAATTCGACCAAAACCATTAATGCCAACCCGCATCGACTCTAAAACTATGAATCGCTCTATTAAAACTCAAACGCCTGTTGCGTTTAGTTCAGGTTGGGTTAAGGTTTTTGATCTGTTATGGCACCATTACCATCTTGATGCTTTGGTATTGAGTTGGTTGTCTGGCCAAACGAGAACGTCGTGAATAAAACTACTTTTGACGATGTTGATAGGAGAAGCGTTTGAAGACAACTGCCTGAATCATGTTTTGTCTGTTGGACATTTATCAAGTTCTTAACCCGACCATTGCTCGTTTTTGGACTGCGAATTCCTGACTCTGTTTAGCGTGGAGTGGCTCAGGAGATTTTTGAAATGGTTTTCACTCCCAACAGCGCAAATGATTTTCTTGGCGGCCTAGAAAATAATTATAAACGTCGGAATACTCTTCATTTTGTTACAGGTTCTATCATTCCTTTGTTGCCTGATCATGTGTGGATTGTCGTTCGGGGAATAATCAAGCTGAGTTGTCTCAACGAGCAGGGTGAAGACATCTTGCTTTGAGTTTTAGGCCCTAATCAGTGCTTCGGGGAACTATTAACTGATCTCGACCTCTGCGAGGCCAAGACCCTAAGTGATTGCGATCTATTGTGCATATCAATGGAGGAGGTTGCATCCACCCCTCATTTGTGTGTCAACGTGATGCATTGTCTGATCAATCGTAATCATCAATCAGAAGCGTTGATTGCGCTCTTGGGTTTAAGGGGAGTTCAAAATCGTGTTTGTGGTTTTCTTGAATTACTGGCTCAAGATTATGGTCGCCCCTGTGAACAGGGGCTCATGCTTACTCTTCGACTTACGCATCAGGAGATCGCCAATGCTTTGAGCACAACTCGCGTTACGGTTACAAGGGTGATGGGTATTCTTAAGGACGAAGGTTGGTTGCTATACGATAAAGACTCACAGATCATTCTAAAGCATTTGCCCAGTTCAAAGATGTAGTCCTCTCTCCTGGCTAGGTTCTTGCTCATCAACTTTTGATTAGCAAAAGCGATATCCAAAGCCTCTGACCGTTGATAATTTAGTTGGGTCGGAAGGATTGGCCTCAATTTTTTCTCGTAACCAGCGAATGTGTACATCGACTGTTTTTCTGTCACCGATATAATCAATGCCCCAGATTTGATCGATCAATTCGTCGCGGCTCCAAACTCTTTTTGGATTCTGAATAAATAGTTCCAAGAGTTTGTATTCTTTAGGAGAAAGTTTGAGGTCTTTTCCATTTCTGGTTGCTCTGCATTCCTCAGGAATCAGCTCCAAGTCGCAACATTCAAATTTGTCCACCAATGATCTGCTTAACGGATGTCGGCGTAACATGGCCCGACATCGTGCGACAAATTCTCGATTTCCTAATGGCTTAACGAGATAGTCGTCAGCTCCCACTTCAAGGCCGAGAACGCAATCGGATTCTGTATTTTCATCATTGATGATGACAATGATTGATTGAATATTTTTAATCCTTAGCTCTCGGCATAGATCAAAGCAATTGAGTCCTTTTAGTTTGCGATCTAGAATGATCAACTCATAAACTTCCTGTTTTAATAAGTCTCGAGCATTGTTAGCGTTGGCGGCAGTCGTTATAAAGCCTTCGTCATTTAATACTTTGCATAATGAATGTTCTGCTGCGATGTTTTCTTCAAGCACCAGTACACGAGGATTATCAGAAATGTCGAAAAAGGTCGTGGTCATGCTGATTTGACCATCGTTAGGGCCTTCACTAGGGCGGTATTGAAATCTGCCTATTTACTCTAGCTGTTTATTTTTTGATCAAGAGTTGCTTTACCCACTCTTAATCTCCCATGTGTTGTTGTCCTTCTGGGGGATTGATTTGTGATCGATTTCGCCTTGTTGAATGTTTGAATTGATCGACTTGTTGATCTCTTTTATTCATCTTGTTGAGCGTTCTGATTGATCCGTTTTAAATCATCTTTTTATCTTGTCGATTGACTACCTATCAAGCAACTATATGTTTTCGATCGGGTTGAGTTGTTGATCATTCCGTTCGCCTGACTTGTTGTTCCTGAAAAAAAGAGCGCCCTCAGGGGCGCTCTTTGATCAATCGTCTGAACTGAAGCGAATGCTTGTTGGATCAGAACTTGAACGTGGTTTGAATTAAGCCACCGAAGACTCCCAGGGACTTGTCGTCGCCTTTGAAGTTCTGTGTTTCGTCCCCGTAAGGACGAGACAACCAATACACCGCAGGTGTGACTGCAATGTTGTCGGTGACTTGGAACTTGTACCAAAGTTCCATCGCATAGTTGCCATCGGCAACGAAGTCGTCGCCGTTGTTGTTGTCGACTTCAGTAACGAACTGAGGCTGACCAACGGCGGCGCCAAGGGCGTTGCCTTCCATGAACACGTCGTTCCAGGTGAGGCCCACCATCCAACTCGCCATCGCGCGCTTGCTGGTGTTGTTCTCCCAAGCAGAGTTGCCGTTCAAGTAGGACGCACCCACGCCAGCACTTATGGAAGGCATCCAACCGGAGTCTTCAGGACTCCAGAAGGCGTTGAGCGACCAGCTGTGGCTGTCTGCGTTCGTACGAACGTCATCGCCGTGTTTGTTGGTGACGGTGCAAGGCGTGCCCCAGCTGCCGGACGACGCATACTCAGTGCCGGTGCGGAACTTGGCTCCACACTGGCCATAGCGGTAACCAGCTGCCAGACCCCACTGCTTGTTGCCGTAGGCAAGTTGCGAGGTGATGTTGCCCTCTGAGTTGTCGGTCATGAAGCCACCCGTGTTGGGGTTGCTGTCATTCGCTTCACCCGAGTCGGCAACGTAGTTCGCTGCCACGGTGAAGTAGGCGTCGCCTTTGTCGACGTTGCTCTTATTGGTGTAGATCAGACCAACGCCACCGCCGGTCTCTTTGTTCCAAACGCCAGGAACACCCAAGGATCCCCCGAAGAAGTCCAAGACTTTCTGCCCGCCTTTGGCATAGGCCGTCGCCTTGTAGCCCATCATCTCGGTGTTACGAGTCAACGGACCCGCCTGCACTGTGAAGTCTTCGCCGAGTGGGAAGCTGTAGTACAGGCGATCGATTTCAACGAGGTTGCCGCCAGGCGCTGCTGTGTCGAGCTTGTTTAAGCCAACGCCGTTGCCGTCCCAAACGCTGTCGTCGCCCATGTTGCCCGCGCGCAGACGGGTATAGAGCAGATCCTTGCCAGTAAAGGAAGTCTTAAGGCTAAGGCGCAGGTCGTAGCTGAAGGAGAAGGCCCCATATTCAGCGTTGTAGGCCGACCGTTGACCTTCTGATTTTTTGCTCTCTGCTTTGTAGTTGTCTCCCTTGGCTTGCGTGCCACCCATCACCCAGACAGTTTTTGCCTTGAGCTTGGTGGTGGTGGAGAACTGAGTTGCTTCCAATTTACCAACACGGGCTTCGAGGCCATCAACGCGGCCACGGAGGACGGCGAGTTCGGTTTCGAATTCTTTGATCAGACGACGCAGTTCGTCGGTGATTTCAGTGATGCGGTCGAGACATGCGTTCAGCAGTGCTGCAGCCTCGTAA
>JBDQPG010000018.1:0-36256 GCA_040260695.1 Synechococcus sp. SFB_27S_18OctNov_coas_78
ACCAGGCTCAACCGCACCCTTCACTTCAAACGTAAAACTTGCATCCGTTAACAACTCCGTTTCCTCGTTCTCACACGCTGCTATCGCCGTCACCGTGAAGCCCGGATCACTCTCCACCGGGTCACACTCCAAATCATCATCGGCAAGGCTCGCAGTTGCATAGGCATAGTCGTTCACATACGTATCTTTACGGGCAAGCGACAACGTCACCTCTTCATCACCACTCAACTGATCGCCAACTGCCAACGCACCCACATCAAACACCACACGCAATTCACTTAATCCCTCCTTCTTCACATTCAGCGTTCCAGATCCATCGCCACTGGGGTGTACCTCAACCTTCTTATCATCAAGTTGGCGACCATTCTTATCCTCTATTCGATAGCTATAGCCCGCATATTCGCTACCAACCCGCTCTCCATCGACAAGAAGAACATAGTCATAAATACCTCTTAGACTATCTGGATCGCGACTACCAGGATCCAACGCACCTTTCACTGAGAAGGTAAAACTGGCATCCGTCAATAAATCCGTGTCTTCATTTTCACAGGCTGCAGTTGCCGTGATCGTGAAGGCCGGATTGCTCTCCACCGGATCACACTCCAAATCATCATCCGCAAGGCTTGCCGTTGCTGAACCAATCACATCCCCCTCAAGTGTCAGCTGCACCTCTTCATCACCACTCAGCTGATCGCCAACTGCCAAAGAACCCACATCAAAGACGACACGAAATTCAGTGATGTCGGTATTAACAACAAGGGTTCCTTCCCCACCTCCACTGGGATCCACAACAACTTGGTTCCCATCCAGCGGTTGTCCATCTGCGTCTTCAATCCGGTAGCTATATCCCGCATAGGAACTCCCCACCCTCTCACCATTAGCGGTGAGTACATAGGTGTACGTTCCCTTCAAGCTGTCCAGGCTATTGCCACCAGGATTCACACCCTTCACGGAGAAGGTAAAACTGGCATCGGTTAACAACTCCGTATCTTCATTTTCACAAGCTGCTACTGCTTTGATCGTGAATGCCGAAGCCTGTTCGCTATTAACTGGGTCACAACCCAGGGCTGTGTCCTTAAGGCTGGCTGTTTTTTCGTCTTCGGCTCCTTTTTCGTGGGTGAGCTTCAGCGTCACCGATTCATCGCCAACCAGCTGATCCCCCAGCGCTAAGGAACCCACATCAAACACCACGCGAAATTCTTTAATGTCGTCATTAACAGCAAGGGTTCCCTTTCCCTCCCCACCTACTCCACTGGGATCCACAACAACTTGGTTCCCATCCAGCTGATTTCCATTCGCGTCTTCAATTCGGTAGCTATATCCCGCATATTTACTGCCAACACGCTCACCATTAGCGGTGAGTTCATAGTTGTACGTTCCCTTCAGACTGTCCAGCGATCCTTCTTTACCACCAGTGACTTCAAACGTGAAGCTGGCATCGGTTAACAACTCGGTGTCTTCATTTTCACAAGCTGCTGATGGCGTGATATAGAAATCAAAGCAATCATCGAGAGTGATTGAGGCTGTGTCTTCGTCAACAACACCTTCCGGAATTCCCGCCGTGAATGTATTACCTAACGCAGTCGAGAAGAATCGGTTATTACCCCCAGTATTACCTGAAGCCCCCAAATTAAACTTTAAAACCTCTACAGGTTTCTGATAATCCAACAGCACCGAAGCGCCAGGGACTCTACTGCGAATAGAATCGTTCGTTTTTTTACTTCCATCATATGCGTCCCACTCCCGAGCACCATGGAAGCGAATAAGGTCTCCATTATTTTCGAACCTGATCATATTTTGGCTCCCTTTCGGCACACCACTATCAGGCCCCTTCTCACCCTCGCCACCATCCGGTGCTGGCAATTGATAGGTCACCCCAGCCTCTGATGCACCCGGACTGCCCTCTTTCGCAATCCCAACATTTGGAATCTCAAAAAACTCAGCCGAGTTGTTTCCATTGTCTGGTTTACTATCGATATCAACTGGATTGACCCAGAAGTTTTCCAAACTGACTTGCGTACGCTGACCAGACTTGTCAACCAAATAAAACGTCATCTCGTAAGAGACGCTTGAAGAAAACGTCCCATCTAGACGAGTTTGGAGCCTTTGGCGAAAACTTTTGTCATTTGTATCACCAAACCTCGCCGTGTCGTCAAACTTATAGTTTTTTACCGCACCATTAAATTTTAAACCAA
The DNA here is from genome assembly GCA_040260695.1 of Synechococcus sp. SFB_27S_18OctNov_coas_78. Taxonomy (GTDB): domain Bacteria; phylum Cyanobacteriota; class Cyanobacteriia; order PCC-6307; family Cyanobiaceae; genus Parasynechococcus. The sequence goes on from JBDQPG010000018.1 coordinate 2,196, forward strand.
CGTCAGCCTCGAGCGTGTAACCAAGCCCTTTCAGCTGCGGCAGAAAATCTTTATAGCGATAAGCCAAACCATAGGCCAGATTATTTGTTTGGGAGTTGTTGGTCCATGTTGTGTTAGGCCCAAAAGGGGCATTAATCGCCTCTGCATTATCTGCATTGAGCTGCAGCTTGTTGACATCAATGACCAGATCATCGCCATCCAACTGCATCTCAAACTGCTTGATCTGAGCATTCAGCTCTGACCCTTTTGCCGTGTCATCTGGCAACTTCACCTTGAAGTAGCCCTGCCCCGATTCGCTGAGCTGGATCAGCTCACCACTGGTGTAACTGGGTTCAAGCCCCCAAGATCCCTCTTCGCCAGTGGGACTGAACCACACCTGACTGCCGGCAGGAAGATTGCTATCGCCAAGCGTGAGATCGACCGTCACATACCCACTGGTATTGCCAATGGCTTGAAACAGCAATTCGTCTTCCGCACAGATGCCGGTTCCATCGGCAGCGTTGATACTCACGGAGGAACCATCCCTCGGCTGAGCCAAAGCCGCTTCAACGGCATCTAAATCAGCGCCTTTGATCCGATGGGTGGACTTTCCCTGTTTGATCAGAACGTCGTTTCCATCCCGAATCAGCTTGTAATCCTTGTCGGAGCTGAGTTTCAGCCTGTCGTTCGCAGCATCAAAATCGGCCACAGTGTCGCTGCCCCTGCCGAGCACAAAGGTGTCGTCACCTTTGCCACCCTTCAGCCGGTCGTAGCCCTTGCCACCAGTAAGGGTGTCGTCACCCTTGCGGCCTTTGAGCAAATCGTTCCCACGACCACCGCTTAAACGATCGCGCTTCTTCGTGCCGAGCAACTCATCATCAAAATCCTCGAGCCGGAACTGACCAGGCCAGGCCTCTGTCTTCACCAGCTCACTGAGCCGACAGACCCCCAGCTGCGACTGCTCAACGCCACCAACACGCCCTAACCAATCGGCACTGGCAAGCACCCGCGCACCGGTGAGTTCCTCAAGCAGCGCAACAAAATTGACATCAGCACCCACACGGCAACTCCACAGGGCAATGGTCTCCACACCCCATGACGCCAAATCCGTGGCATGAGCCTTCAACACCTCGGCATCCACCCACTGATCGCCAAAGCGGAAGGCCCCTGGCCGGCCGTGGGCCAACACATGCAGCGTGTCCACGGGATGCCTCAACTCAGCTCGTCGATGCAAGAGGGAGGTGATCTGCTGCAGCAGTGGCTTGTGAATTGGCAGAAGGGATCGCGGAATTCTGGCCCCCGCAATCAGTGCCTGGATGTCAGGGCAGCCACTGCTGGCAACAAAGAAAGAAGAAGTCTTCTCTGAACAAACAGCGGTTGATAACTGAAACACCAGAATTCTTCTCAGGTATTACCTTTTCTAGCTCTAAAGCCTTCGCATGCACCTCACCCAATTAGGTGAATCAAGGAAATCTTTTTATAAGGAATATCCAACAATCATCACTGGTACGGATCGGACATTTTTTCCTATTTCTCTTGACAACCAACGACAAGCCTTGAAGAAATTTCCAATATAACAACGATCAAGCCAGTGCCTTACGGCAAATAGTCTTAAGAATAACAACATCTAACTCCTTCAGCTAATCAACGGTCAATTGCACAATCGGCGGCCTATCAACACAACAACGAGCAAATCCGACAGACTTATTGGATATAAAAGTGAACCAAGCAGATGCGTCTTCAGGCATGGTCGAACGGTGCTCTCCCTTGGTTAGCGACCAGTTGCGTAGGAGCGATGGGCCTGCTGGTGATTCAACCAGCTGATTCCTTTGCGCAGAGCTGCACTCCTGATCCTTTTGGCGGTGAGGTTTGCTTGCCGGAGCCTGAGAAACCGGAGAAGCCCGAGAAACCCGAGAAACCCGAGAAACCGGAGAAGTCCGACAAACCTAAAAAATCCAACAAATCCTCCAAGACGTCTTCATCCAACACGTCGCATCATTCGCCAAAGCAAACGGTGATCATCCCCCCTTGCTTCGGACCCTGCACGCAATTTCCCCCAGCGCCGCCTTACCGCGCTTTCGAAGAAGCTCCGACGCCTGACCCCACGCCCGAACCGACACCAAGCCGGGAGCCGGAACCTGATCCCGCTCCAGTGATTGAGCAAGAACCAATCAAACCGCTCTGGTACAAGACGGGGCAGCTGGATCCCAACAACGCCGAGGCATATCTCGAGAACACCGTTCGCGACCACTTCAGCGCTCAGGTGGAGGAGCCCATGGTGGACGTCGAAGCGATGCCTGGTTTAAACGTCGACGGAGTGAGCTATTGGGAAATCCTTAAGCCCAATACCGTTCTGCACACCAACGATTACAACCCCCCTGGTGTCAACGTTTGGGCCCGAGGCTTCGGGGGCCATACCAACAGCGCAGCATCACGTCGTCGTTTTGCTGATTTCAGCTCCGCTGGCGCCCAACTGGGCTTCGACATCCCTCTCAGCCAAGAAACCCGCATTGGCCTCTTTGGTACCTACGCCGCCATGGATGGTGATGACGGCGCACGGGGTAGCTGGGATACCGATGGTTGGGGTGGCGGCGGCTATGCCGAGTACTGGACGAGCAGCTTCTATGCCCGCGGCATGATCAGTGCCGGGGGATATGACGGAGAGCACAAGCGAAACATCAACGGCTCAACAGCCCACGGCGACCGCAGCGGCCAATCCTGGAGTGGCGTCTTGAGCCTCGGAGCTCCCTTCGATTCCGGTGATTGGATCCTCGAACCCCAGGCCTTATTCAGTTACACAAACAGCAACCTCGAGAGCTTCAGTGAAAAGGGAGCGCAACGCGACGACCGTCTCCGCTTCAGTTCCATGGATGTCGACCAAGTCGGCACCGAACTCACCCTGAAGGCCGCTTATCCCATCCGTCGGGGTGATCGATCCCTTGTCCTTCCCTCCCTGCGGGTGGGCTGGGTCGCCGACTGGGGCCAATCCGGCGACAAGCAAAAGGTGACCTTCCTTGAATCGGGCAACAGCGAACGTTGGAGCCTCAATCGTGACGCCACCCACGGTGCACTGGTTGAGCTCGGCATCGATTACACCACCTACAACTTCACGGACACCTCCATCGGGGTCTATGCCCGTGGTGGTGCCGTGATCTGGAGTGGAAGCCGCGGTAGCTCCTGGCAAGCATCCGGCGGAATCAACTTCAAGTTTTAGGACTTGATTGGAGGGCCTTGTTGTAGGGGGGTGATGACCCCCAACAACGCCTCACAACACTTGGTAAAGGCAAGATTTGGATCGTCAGCCTTCGTGATCGGACGCCCGATCACCAACTGAGAGGCTCCCGCCGCGATCGCCTCCGCCGGCCCCATCACCCGGGCCTGATCGCCCACGGCAACGCCCTGCGGGCGAATCCCCGGTGTTACGAGCGCAAACGGTTCGGGATTCTGGGCCCGCAGCGCCGCCACCTCCAGCGGGGAACACACACAACCGCCGATGCCGGCGGTTCCCGACAGCTGCGCCAAGGCCGATACCCGCTCGGCGATGCCCTGGCTGATGGCGAGTTCCCGTTGCAGCCGCTGCTGCTCCCAGCTGGTAAGCACCGTCACCGCCAACAGAGTCGGCAAGGGCTGCCCGCTGCTTTCGGCCCCCTGCACCGCCGCGGCCTGTGCCGCCTGCAGCGCGTCGCTGCCGGCACAGGCATGCACGGTGATCAGCTCCGCTCCCAGCGCCGCCGCCCGCCGGCATGCTCCGGCCATCGTGGCCGGAATGTCGTGAAATTTGAGATCCAAAAACACCCGCAGCCCCTGCTGCCGTAGCTGGGCCACCACGTCAGGGCCAGCCTGCACAAACAACTCCAAACCCACCTTCACCCAGCGCAACCCTTCCACCCCAGCCGCAAACGCGAGGGCCTCATCGGGCTCCATGCCATCGAGGGCCACGATGATCCGTTCCGCTGATTCAGCCGAGAAAGGGGAAGCCACACACCGTCTCCGCACGACCCTCATCGTGATGCGTCATCGGCAACCCCTCGGATCAAGCCAAAACTTGAAAACAATCCGCAGGCCAACCGTTCACACCCACATCCGCTTGAAACAAGCCACCAGCCAAGGGCTCGGCCTTGATGGCAGCAGGATCCATCCCTCGTCTCGCCGTCGTGACAAACAACTGATCCAGCTGAGGTCCGCCAAAACAACAGGACGTGACCTGACGACAAGGCAACTCCAACCGCTCCAGCAGTTGTCCGCTGGTGGGATCCCAGCGGGTGACCGCCCCACCACCGAATAGGGCGATCCAAAGCATTCCCTCCGCATCGATGCACATCCCATCTGGGATCGAATCCCAATGTTCAGGGATGGTGATGCAAGGTGTGGGTTCTCCAGCCAATTCCCCCGTCGAGGTGAGCGGAAAGGCCAGCACCTGTCGTGTTGGCGAATCAATGAGATAAAGCATGGTCCGGTCCTGCCGCCAGGCCAAACCGTTCGAAATCGTGAGCCCCTGCCGTTGAAGAACGCAACTGAAATCGGCGTTCACGCGCCACAGGCAGCCAGCCCCCGGGGCAAAGTCGTAGGCCATGCTGCCCGCCCAAAACCGCCCCCACGGATCACACTTGCCATCGTTGAAGCGATTGCCAGGCCGATCGTTCTCGGGATCCTGCAGCGACAACACAACACCACGATCGAGATGCAGCCGCACAAATCCCTGAGCTGTCGCCACCAATAACGCGCCATCCGACATCGGAACAACAGCGCCCACATGGGACGGCACGGCCAAAAATCGATTACGCCCCGTCGCTGGATCGAAGATGCCAACGCGGGAGGCTTCGATGTCCACCCAGAGAAGAACACCTTGCTCTGCCCACCAATGGGGGCCTTCCGCCAAGCCAGCCTGAGCCTGGAGAACACAACGGGCTTTGATCACGTCGCGGGCACCAACCAAGCATCGAACTGATTCTGGAATGGACTCTGCGCCAAAAACGGCAGGTGTTGTAGGCCGAAATCGCCGTTTCCCCGGCCACGGAATCGGGCACACCCAACACCAAGTGCCAAAGGTCATGGGTGCGTCTCAGGCAACGTGGCCATGAAGGTCAAACTCGAACACGTTTCATGCGGTCAAACGCCGAAACGTCTTCTTCCCGAGCTGCAGCACCTTGCCCTCCAACTCCGCCGCTGAAGCGAACTCCTGGTTGGGATCGGTGATCTTCTCCCCCTCCAGGCGTGCAGCACCACCTTTGATTTGGCGTCGCGCTTCACTGCTGCTGGCGCAAATCCCCACCGCACTAAACAGATAGAAGGCCTTCGCCGGGAAGTTCACCGCCGCCAGCGACGCCTCGGGCACATCGGCGCCGGCATCACCGCTGCCTCCCACCAGGGTGGCAGCATCGCTCTGGGCCTTCTGGGCCGCCGCCAGACCATGGCGGCTGGCGGTCACCGCCAGGGCCATCGCCTTCTGCTTCTCGCGCGGGTTCTCCGGCAACGCTGCTAGATCCAGATCGGTCAGCAAGGTGACGTAGTCGTCGATCGCCGCATCACCCACCTTCTCGAGTTTGGAATACATCGACAGGGGATCGTCTTCGAGGCCCACGGTGTTGCCGAGGGTTTTGCTCATTTTTTGAGCCCCATCAAGACCCACCAAAATCGGCAACAGCAATCCGAACTGGGTGCCGCGGCCGAAATGCCGTTGCAGATCACGGCCCATCGCCACATTGAACTTTTGATCGGTTCCCCCAAGTTCCACATCGGCGTTCACCGCCACCGAGTCGTACCCCTGGAGAAGGGGATAGAGAAACTCGTGCAAGGCAATGGGAGTACCGCTGCTGTAGCGGTTCGAGAAATCCTCTTTCGCCAGCATCTGCCCCACGGTTCCGGTGCCCAGCAATCCGATCACCGCGGGAAGGTCCATGCCCTCCAGCCATTCGCTGTTGAATCGAACCTCCAGCCGGCCAGGGGTCTCAAAATCGAGTAGCGCCGTGTCCTTGGGCTGGTCTTGACCCAGTTGACGCAGATAGGTGGACGCATTCGCCGCCACATCGCTTTTGCTTAATTGCACCCGTGTCGCGCTCTTCCCTGTGGGATCGCCAATCCGTGCCGTGAAGTCGCCAATAATCAGCACTGCCGTGTGGCCCGCATCCTGAAAGGCCCGCAACTTGCGGAACAGAATGCTGTGACCCAGATGAATGTTGCTGCCGGTGGGGTCGATGCCCAGCTTCACCCGCAACGGACGCCCCTCAGCCTCAGCTGCCGCCAAGCGGGCTGCCAAGGATTGATCCACATCGCTGGGATCCCCCGCAGGGAATAGGTCGGCCATGCCGCGATTCAGCCATGACGGCAACGACGGACTGGTCTCCGGCATGGGGACGGGGATGGAGGAGCTGTGGAGGGATCGTACGAGTGCTCCTTCAGGCCGAAGGGGGCAGCTCAATTTGAGACTTCATTCGTTCCAAAGTGCTGTTCATTTGTTCAAACATCTGTTCTGGAGTGATGCCGAATTGCCCTAGCTGGCTTCGCAACTGCTCCACGGTGAGCTTGGCCTGGAAGTCTTCCGAGAGCTCGAACCGCTTCATAAACACCCGGTAGCGGCCCATCAGCGCCTCCATCGTCTCGATGAATTTCTTCTTCCCCTCGCGATCAAACTTTCCGTACTCACTGCCCAACTGCATCAGCTGCTGATAATCGCCAAACAACCGTTTGGCTTCGTCTTGGACGATGTCCGAGTCAAAAAACGCCATGTCCAGCGACCCAAATCCATTTGAACAATTCTGCCAAGATTTTGTGAACATCTCCGCAACCGGCAGTGGCGTGATGGCCGCACCCTTGCAGAAGAGTCGAATTTCAGCGTATTAAAATTAAAGGTCTTAGAAGCGCTCGCCAATCAGCGGGCCTGAAACATGAATCCGAACGTTGTTTATTTTCCGTTCGGCCGAGAGGCAACGATTCAACAATTCAGCAAACAATTTCAACAGAAAACGGCTCTAGACAACGAGCGCGGAGAGCAAACGATCATCATTTTTGGCGCGGCCCGGGGTGGTACCACCATGGCAGCGCGAGTGATCAGCAGCCTGGGAATTGATCTGGGAGAAGGACACAATATCAACTACGAAGATGAACGCTTCAACCTTCAGAAACTGGGCCTGAATCCCCTCAAGGATCACGACGCCCTTCGATCACATCTCCTGAACACAATCCAGCAGCGCAACATTGAACACACAAACTGGGGCTGGAAGTATCCAAACGCCTCGGTCTATCTGCCATTAATCCTTAACAACATCCGTAATCCTCGCCTGGTTTGCATCGTGAGGGACCCCCTGGCTTCATCATCTCGGGAGCTCCGCGCTGGAGTGATCAATCAGAACAGCAATGAGGAGCGAAATCTGCTGAAATCGATCCACGCACTCGAAACAAACATTGCTCTCATCCATCAAACCGAAATCCCCACCTTTCTATGCAGCTATGAAAAAGCAATCCATAGCCCATCCCACTTCGTGCGCTCATTGAGTCGATTTCTCGGCATTGATTCAAACAGCGAGACACTGGCTGATGCCCTGGCACAAATCAAACCAGGGGGCTATCTGAAGAGCTAACCATGAACAGGCCGTTGGGCCTCAACGAAAAGGAACAACAGCGAAGCAGAGCACCGCATCGAAATGTCATTCTTTAACGGAGATTCTTCAGACTTCCTGTTGCCGTTGGCCATGCGGGCTCCCTTCATGGACACCATTCCCAAAGTAACCAGGATTCCTTGGCGTGAACCTCACCGCGAACTTGCAACTCATGCGTGAGACCAGGAAGCGAAGCCTTCCTCTTTTGAAACATCGTCGCACCGTGATTGCGAGCTCCGACCGAGTGCTGATCACAGCGCTGACGCACTTATTTGAGGGCATTGGCCCTCTGGTGGGGGCTGCCACCAGTGCACAAGATGCCCTCAATTGCCTGGCCACGAACGACGTTCAACTTTTGGTGTGCACCGATCTGCTCGACAGCGGCTCTGGTCCGGCGTTGGTGACTGCCGCGAAGGCCCTGCATCCACAACTGCGCTGCCTGATGTTGATTCAACGCCCCTTGCTCAGCACCGTTGATGCGGCAATTGCCTCCGGCTGTGAGGGCTTATGCAGCCGTGAACGCTTTGGCGATGGTGGCGTGCTGAGTGTGCTCCAAGCCATGGAGAGCGACGGCCTCCACATGGATCCAACCATCACGGGTGTGTGTCACCACAGCCGACGACGGATCCATCACGGGGTATCGCCCCTCACCGATGTGCTCAGCCTGCGGGAGGAAGACGTATTACGTGGCTTATGCAGGGGTCTTAGCAATCAGGAAATCGCCGATCAACTGCATCTCGCCATCGACACGATTAAACATGCGGTCACCAGCCTGCTCCGCAAACTTGAAGCCAGGGATCGAACCCAAGCTGTGCTCATTGCCTTCCAACACAACTTGGTGGATCCTCCAGTCCCAATCCCAAGGTGGCATCACGGAAGCAACGCTTGAACGCATCGGTTAAGCCACAACGCCCCAACACCACCACACATCCATCCACCCATGGCCCCCGCCTCCAGCTCACCCATGAAGCGCTCTCCACAACTGGTTGCCGTTGTGTTGATCGGCTGGGCCCTGTTCTGGTTCGGCCCGGGGCTGGCAGCTCGAGAGTCGGAACGCACCACCGCCTTAGTTGCCATTGCCCAAGCGAACGCCACATGCCTGATCCAAACGGGAACCATGGAAGCCGATCAAGCGCTCACCTTGGCCAACCGCTTCCTCGACGCTAAACAGGTGAGTCAGAAGCAGCGACGCACGGTGAACAACAGCCCTGGCTTTGCAGATTTGATGAAGAGCTACATCAAGAATCGGGGGGGCTGTGACGCCATTGTCCAAGACTTTAAGTAGCAGCCAGCAGGGCAGGTCGTTAAGGTTTGGCGACGCTCGCTGTGCGACATGCCTCGCAGCCACTGGTTAGATCCCCTGGCCAGACGAGTACTGCAGGCCACTGGACAACTGCCATCAGATCCTCCCGCTTCTCCGCCTGAACCGTCGACCAACGCTCTGCTCGAATCGGCACGAGCCTTGCCAAGCGGATGGTTCCTCGACGTGAACCGTGGGAGTCGGGAGCAATGGCAAGAACTGCCGGGCTGCACCGACGACATGGCCGACCTTCTGGTGCGACTCCAGCGAGGGGGGGTTCAGTTTGCTGCCGCCGACGACCTATTTCGGCTGCTTGATCTTCCTGCTGATCTCGCCCAGCTCTGGACACCCCACCTTGTTTTTCACTGGTACGGCGATGCACCGCTTCAACCGGTAGAAAACTGCATCGATCTCAACAACGCGGGGCGAGAAGAGCTTGAGCCGCTGGGCTGGCCGGAGCCACGCATCCATGGACTGATGCGGGAACGGCGCCTGCACGGGTTCCATGATTTGGCCGATCTGCAGGAACGGCTTTGCCTCCCCGCTAGCACCGTAGAAGCTCTGATCGGTCGTGTTTCATTCGGCCAACGGCGCGCTGGCCCATCTCTTCCCCCCCGCGGCTAATCCAATGCAAGGGGATCTGTTCTCAACTGCTCCGCTGGCATCAACATCCACGCCTGATCTACCAATCACGGCCGATCAGCTGGTGGCCTGGCAGCAGCGGCTCCACCACTTTCAATCACCACACTTTCAAAGCGACGCCCACAGCTCTGAACAAGCGGACTTATTTGGAACGTTCAGCCCAGATGCCGCCTCCGCCATCGATCCTCTGGCTCTCACCCCGCTGCCCTTAAATTTCTGGCGATGGGCGGAGAGCCCTCATCGAGGAGCTGCCATTTATCTCGTTATGGACCGCCCACCCCACCTTGAGCATCCGATCCTTCTTTATGTGGGGGAAACCAAGGCCGCCGATCGACGCTGGAAAGGTGAGCATGATTGCAAGGCTTATCTCGATGCCTACGGCGAAGCACTCCAGCGCTGCCAACTAGCCCATCGACTCAGCATTCGCTTTTGCACGGATGTACCCAAGGACACCAGGGCCCGCCGCAGCCTTGAACAACAGCTGATCCAACGCTGGAAACCACCATTTAATAAGGAAACACGACAACGCTGGGCCACACCCTTTCACGTCGATACCTAAGAACAAAAACGAACTGATAAGACAACTGCCCATAAGCAGGGAAAGACAGCATCACTCCCAACCACACTCTTTTTACATCGCCATATCACCGCTCAAAGCACACCCTGGCTCAGCCAGGCCATCTATTCTTAGGCCTTGATCACTAGCCCATCATCCCTGCTTCAACACGTCAGCAGCCATAACGACAACCCCCTAGCAATCGCTCTGGAGAAACTGTGGCAACAATGCAAACAACCATCACGGCCAGCCATGGAGACGCAGCCAGACAAATCAATTTGCGGTAATTTACGTTTCCATTAATTGGTGATTGCAATGAAATACTTCATCAATCCCCTAAAAAAATACAAAAAGAACAGCTCCAAGAAAGCCCATCACTTTAAACTCTTCAATCGAAGAAAAGACAAAATTGTTATTGACGCAACTTTGTTTAATCTGACGAGCGAAGCTGCAGGCGTTTACCTTGTCAGCAACAAGAAAGATTTGAGAAAATCCAAAAAATCGGAATCCTCATTTATATATTTCAAGAAAAAAGGATTTTTGCTATTCAACCAGAATGGTGCTGGTAAAAATTTTGGCAGGGGTGGAGTAGTTGCTTTACTTCCCAAAAATCTCAATCTCAACGATAAATCATTCAAGTTTATCAACAACACACCTTCTAATTTCACTCCAACCCCAACACCTGAGACCACTCCAACACCTGAGACCACTCCCACTCCAACACCTGAGACCACTCCGACAACTAACGGCGTCTTCGCCAATGGCCCAAGGCCTGCTGAAATCTTCTCTCAGGAATTTTCCGGAGACATCAGCATCGGCGGGGAAGTCGATCTTTTTCCGATCACGAACTCTGCTGGTGATGTCGTGAGTCTGTCGGTCAGCGCGTCTGATGGCACCTATCCACTTGTTCGGCTAGTCGATAACGATGGAAACATATTGTCTGATTCGGTGGCATACAACCAAAATTCAGCCTCAACATCTGGCTATTCTTCCCGAGGAGAAACCCTATTTGCCGAAGTTTATGCACAAAATTTGTTCACAGGAAACTACTCTTTGCAAACAGATTTATACACGACTGATTTACCTTTGCGTTCCAGTCCTCAGGATCTTTTGATCCTCTTGGACCAAGAGTCTATGCAAAGCGCCGATCAATATGCAGCTCGATATCTTTTTTCCGATGATGGCCTGATTTATCTCTCGTTTGGGACGGGGCTTACGCCAGAAATGAAGAGTTGGTGGGAGGAGGTTTTAGCGGCAACGGATGCGTTGATTGAGCCTGAGTTTGTTGTTGTTCCAGAGGGACATGAGAAGTCACAAATGGTTCTGAATCAAACTGCAGCGTCAACTATCGAGGGTGGCTCCGCAGGCCACTATCAGACACCTAGCTACACGTGGTCTGAGCTCTCTGATGGAAGTAATTACAACTTTCGTCGAGTTAGTCAGCAAGGTGAAATCATCCTTGCTGAGCTTTCCTTTTCTAATGCTTCACGTTTTGCCGGTTCCCGGGAAGCGGGTTGGAAGTTCGTCGCATTTCACGAACTCGGTCATGCCCTTGGTCTAGAGCACCCCCACGACAGTTCTGATGGCGATGTCGATCGGGTGATCGATACCAACGGCACTGTTATGTCCTATGAAAATGAGCAAGACTCAGATGGTGATCCTGGTTTTACGGATCTAGATCGTGAAGCACTGCAATTTGTGTATGGCTCAGAGAGTGGTTTAACGACAGCCTCGCCTTTGGATGGCATACCACTTTTGATTGATAGTCGAGATTTTGATTTGTCTCAACGGTGGAAAGCACCACAACTGACGGTGGAGTGGCTGGGGGGGAACAGCGTCCGTGAGCCCAGTTCAGGCTTGGCCACCAAAAGCTTGCAATTGTCGAGATCAAATGGTGATGTCGGCATCGCGTCCAAGATCTGGGTTGACTTTGATTTGGGCCCAGATGTTATGAATTGGAATTCGTTAAACGGATATTCCGAAGGTTTTCATGATGTTCTGATTACAGGTAATTCCGTCACGTTTGAAGCGGGTGAGGCCACAGCGCTGCTTGAACTCCCCATCGTTGCCGGCAGTCATGCGGAGAGCGATGAATGGCTTGATCTGACATTTCGTCCTGAGTACCCAAGCCACTACAGCTCTGTCCCCGAAGAGCCGTTGCGTCTCACCATTGTTGATGCTTGATGGTGGATGCGATAGTCCCAGTCACAGCGAGTTCAGCAAGTCCTTGAAGAAAGGCGTTCACCAACCTTCGGGGAGCAACTGGGGTTGCTGATCAGACGATGAGCTTCCACACGGGTGTCAGTCATCGGGAGAAGGATGATGCTGGGCGTTTCATCACCCCGAACCGCTTCAAGAATCAGGGTGGAGCCATAGAAAACCACTTGGGAGGCCCAGGCATCGAAGTCATTGAGCGTGAAGGACATCGGAACCGTTTGATTGGGATGCCATCACTGACGTGATCTGCGTCACTGCACCGCCGAAACGCGACAACAGGCACAACGGGGCACCCCTTGCTCGAGCAAGAGCCAAAGACAAAGCAGATGCATCCATTCACATTCCGTTACAAAGTCTGTAGGATTCCGTTACAGAACTTCACGAGCTCCGATTGATGACTGACTATTCAGGCGCAATTTTCGCATTGGTCGCCTTTACTTCAGTGCTAACAGCGGCCGTGGTCTACGTGCTCGCCCAGCCAACGGACCTCCCCATGATCAAGAAAGCTCGGAATTGAACTCTTTCCACAATCCCGCACACCTAACAACAACGATCAGCTCATGAACACACAAGATCTCCTGTCACTGCTTCTCAGCTTTGGAATTGCCTGCTTCGCATTAAACATCTACAAATTAAACCAAGCAGCACAGCACTAACCCTAAAGGAAGGTTTGCATTATTTAATCGCATTTTTGCTCTTTGGATCAAATTTGAATATCCTTTAACGGGTTTCGCCAGACATTTATTTGACTAATTGTTTTCAATAGGCTACACATTACCAAGATAGATATTCCTATACAAGACAACACTTGTAGAGAGAATGTACCAGCATCTTGAATCACCGCATCCCCCTCTTGGGTGATCTTTTCTCACCATCAATGACCTCAATAAGGGATTGCAAAGCTTCTACATAGTTGGATCATATGAATAGCTACTTACGACCATGCCACACACATACGATTTAATCATCAAAAAAATGGCATTCTTAAAACGATTGAGGTCCAGTCAGATAATCAATACAACGCCCTAAAAGCGTGGGAAGCGGAGGATGGAGAAAGCATCAAAGGAATCGTATTTAATGACAAGAACCATGACAACACCTGAACTGCACCCATTCTTCTGTTGCTTCACATCACTGGCGCGATTAAGCTATAAGCAATAGATCATTGCCGGTGAGAATCAATCCGACCGACCGAAATATTCAAAAAGCAGCCAGCACCTGCCAGAAGTTATTGGCAAACAAGAAAATATTAGTATGCTCCAAAAACAGATTAACCCTCACAGCACTCTCTTTATGCAGTCCCATTCTCCAATCATTGATTGGCGGATCAACAACAGAAGACGAAGCACTTGAGATACAACAAGAGCGCAAACCAGATCTGATCATTACCAGCGAAGACCTTGAAAGGGGATACGGGATACGACTGCTTGAAACGATCAAAGCGAGATCTCCTGACGTCAGTGCACTCATTTTTCTGCAACGAGAAACTCCAGAGGTCGTTCAAGAAGCCATGGAGGCTGGTGCTGATGGAGTGATGTTCTCCAGCTCAATCGGAACCGGGAATGGAGACTTCATTCAAGCTTTAACAACAACATCCAGTGGTGGAATTTACTATCCCAAAACTGTAAGGGAATCCGTCGCTAAAAAAGCTAAAGCTGCACCAGTACTCCCCGAGCCCTTATCCGAACGAGAACTAGAGGTCATTCGCTGCATCATCCAGGGAATGAAAAACTTGGAAATTGCTGAAGCACTCTTTATATCAGCCGAAACTGTCAAAAGCCATGTCAGTACTGCCATTCAGAAGCTTGGAGTTCGAGACAGAACCCAAGCAGCCGTTTTTGCTTTAACGCATGGTTTGGTTGAACCAGACATCTAAAATAAAATCTTCTCGACAATATCTTTTATACAGTCGCAATACCATAAAATCGAAATCAATGAGGACTTAAACGTCAAGCCCTATCCTTCTCTTTCACGCAATCAATCCAATCCAACGACGACAAAACATCAAACCATTGGATTGTCAGGAAGGTCATGATGAGCAGCTTGCAACAAAACACCTTTAGCCAAAATGGTTCTGTCGAAAATCACAGGTTGCATATTTCTTCTCGATCCAAGATCTCTTTTGTAATTGTGTTCATCCCCTTTCCATACTCATCATCATAAAGCCTTGCATAGGATACTTCAGGATTGTCTTGGATTTTTTTATAGCGGTCGATCTCAACGTCATAGATACGCTTGGATTCAGAAAGACATACTTCACCCTTCGAAACTAGTTCAGCGACTGAAGATTTTTGTTTTCGACAACTTGCATCTCTATTTTTCTTATCCAAGTGAATTTCATCCTCTCCTTCATACATAGGCAGTATTAAGGATGAATTGGCTTTAATTTGAACAAGCCTAGCCATCTCAATCTCATACTGGTCCTGAGACTCTTTAAGACATTTCTTCCATTCTCTCTTTTCATTGGAGGAAGAATGATTCACGACATTGGGTACAGCAGCACTGGGCCCAAATGTAGACAATTGGCCAGCATCGATCATGTATAGAAATCCAGCAAGGCCTAGAAGCAATGGGATGCCAAGCCGTGAAAGCGTCAAACGAATCAATACAGATCAACCATTATGACTCGCAGACGATGACGCTTAAACGCTTTAGCCTTAAGTTAGTTTTGAATACGTAATCAACTAAAGATTGACTAGCCTTGATTAGAGAATTGTTTACACAATACTCCACGCGCTGAACAATGCATGCTCTGCCTGATCAGAAAGGATTGCATAAATGCATTCGCCTTTGAAGTTTCTAAAGGCGAATACATCCAAACAGAAAGGGTCGACGTTGGCATTGATGTAACTGCCATTGCGCAGAAGATAACGGGCCATGAATATCAACCAACGGTTTTATATTAATCAAACCTAGCTCTTCGTTGAATACATGTGCGTTAATCCAAACGTATTTTCAAGCGTCTTGTAGCAATGGCTGCTTATGAGCGAATGTGTACCTTGAGGGGCTCCCCGCATCGACAACCTTGAATGATTCACCAGCTGTAGGTATCGACCAGACGCTTCGCTGGTGATGGCGAGGAGTCGTTTCTCCATGCTGGCGCACCCCATTCAGCGCTGACATCGGGGTGTCCAGCGTCATCGCTACGCTCGTGGTTTGAACTTGCGTCAGCCGATGCGGCTCTCCATCTCATCTGCCCATGTCGAGGATTGGAGCGGCGATGTGCTGGTGGTCGGGCTACCCAAGGGAGATCCCACCACCACAGCAGTGCACCTGGAGGGTCGTTTCCCAGGCATAACCACGGCCCTAACCCAGCAGGCCTTTGAGGGAAAAACGGGCCAACAACTCGTCCTCAATCCTCTGGCCAACGTCACTCCACAGCGATTGGTGTTAATTGGACTCGGTGATGCAGAGGCCATCGACCTCGATGGCCTACGGACAGCAGCAGCGGCAGGGGCCCAGGCATCGATTGGCTGCACTGGATGTTTAGGACTTCAGCTGCCCTGGGAGAAGCACAATCCAAACCGGGCCGCCGGCATCAGCGCTGAGGCGGTTCGCCTGTCGCTTTATGCCGATCAACGCTTTCAGAAAGAACCTGAGGTGCGGCGTATCCCAACCGCCCTTGAACTAGTCGGCCTCCCTGCCGACGCCGCCATTGGCCTCCAACCCGTCAATGCAACCTGCGCTGGCGTTGAACTAGCACGCGAATTGGTGGCAGCTCCACCCAACTACGTCACCCCGGCAGCCCTTGCGGATACCGCTGCCTCTTTGGCGCGGGACTACGGCCTCGAGCTCACCATCCTCGAGCGGGCCGACTGTGAAGCCCGCGGCATGGGTGCGTTCCTAGCCGTCAGTCAGGGATCGGATCTTCCACCCAAATTCATTCACTTGATTTATCGCCCAGAAGGAACTGTGAAGCGTCGCCTCGCCCTGGTTGGTAAAGGCCTCACCTTTGATTCCGGTGGATACAACCTCAAGGTGGGAGGCGCTCAGATCGACATGATGAAATTCGATATGGGTGGAAGTGCATCCGTGATCGGCGCGATGCGTTCCATTGCCGAGCTGAAACCCGCTGGCGTGGAGGTGCACATGGTGGTGGCCTCCTGCGAAAACATGGTGAATGGCTCCGCGGTTCATCCTGGAGACATCGTGACGGCTGCCAATGGCACGACCATCGAGATCAATAACACCGATGCGGAAGGGCGTTTAACCCTGGCCGATGCTCTGCTCTATGCCTGTGAGCAAAATCCCGATGCTGTCGTCGACCTAGCCACGCTCACCGGGGCCTGCGTCGTAGCACTAGGTGATGAGATGGCAGGAGTTTGGTCCAACAACGATGCCTTGGCTGAAGCCCTCGACGCCGCCGCCGAGGCCGGAGGCGAAGGACTTTGGCGCATGCCCCTCCGCCAGTCCTACAAAAAAGGGTTGAAATCCCTCCTGGCCGATATGAAAAACACTGGACCGCGACCCGGGGGGTCGATTACCGCAGCCCTCTTCCTCAAGGAGTTCGTGAGCAAAGACACAGCTTGGGCCCACATCGATATCGCAGGCCCCGTCTGGAGCGATAAAAGCAAAGGAGTGAACCCAGCTGGGGCGACGGGGTACGGAGTGCGCACCCTGGTGAACTGGGTGTGCTCACAAGCATGAGCCCCTCTCCGATTCGCTGGTATCTGAAAGCTCAACTGGGGGTTTTGCTTCTCCCAGTTGGTCTGTGCCTTTTCGGAGAAGCGATCAGCCGGAAAGTTGTCCAGATGCTGGGCCAAGACGGTGGACCTTGGTTCTGGTACGGAACCCTCAGCTTGATCTGCATCAATGCAGGCATTGGCCTGATGGTGGAAAGTGGTCTCACCCAGGGGTTTCCAGGCCGCAAGCGATCTTGATTAAGACGCCATGGCGTGAAGCCCCCGGCTAACACGCTCGGGCATTTCCAACGCGTGGATCTGCCAGCGCGCCCGATCTGAGCACGACTCCAAGACCCGATCCAAATCGTCCGAAGCATGCTTCGGGGATGGATACGGACCGATATGACGCGTACCGAGGCCATCCTTAACGGTCAGCAGATACATACATCTCCTCCCTTCGAACCTGATAGTAAACATGTTTTTCAGGAACGTCGACAGCGGACAACCCGCATGTTCACTGAGAAGACACTGAAAAACTAAGAACTCAATTATTTAATGCCTAAAAAAGGTTGTGCCGGCACTTCTTAAGGTTTTCATTCGAATGCTGTTGCTTTCTGCCAACTTTGCCCTGTTCTGGCTTTCGCCCCCCATACGGCATCGAGACGTCGATCACGACCACAACTAAACCGATAAAACGAATACTTCAAATCGTTCAACTCCGCGTAATTCTGGTGATATTGCTCAGCAGGCCAAAACGGTGCTGCTTCACGCAGTTCCACTTTGATCGAGGAGCGCGGTCGGCCTAGCTCTTCAGTGGCCGCGTCCACACTCATTTCGGCAGCTTGGATCTGGGCGGCATCCGCCGTAAAAATAACCGGGCGGTATGAATCTCCGCGATCACAAAACTGACCGCCACCATCGAAAGGATCAACGTTGCGCCAGTAGCTGCGCAGCAAGGTGCTGTACGAGATCACGGTCGGATCAAAGCGCACTTGCACCACCTCTTGATGTCCTGTGTCTTCAGCGCTGACTTGCCGATAGGTGGGCTGATCGACATGGCCACCGCTGTAGCCACTGATGGCCTCGATCACCCCCGAAAGGTGTTCTAAATCGTGCTCTAAACACCAGAAGCATCCCCCCGCAAAAACGGCGGTTTGTTCCGCCGCCGCAACGGACTGAGAGCCTCCCAACACCAACAGGGCACTGAGCAGCATCCCTATCACTCGAACCATCACAGCACTTGATCGAAGATCGCCCGGGACGCCCTTGTGGTGACGCCAGGCTCCCCCAGCGTGGCGCGAAGCCGGCTGTAACCGTGAAGCATCGCTTTCCGTTCTGGGCTGTCCTCGTCCAGCAACGGTTGAGCCAACGCCACCAGAGCCTCAGGTGTGAACTCGTCCTGCAGCAGTTCGGGAACGAGGCGCTCCTTCAGCAAAAGATTCACAGGCGAAATATGCTCCACCTGAAAACGCAGCACATGCCTCGCGACGAAAGCGGTGGCTCGGCTCACCCGATAGCCCACCACCTGCGGCACCCCCTGCAACGCCAGCTCCAAGTTCACGGTGCCCGACTTTCCAAGCGCCACATCCGCCGCCGCCGCCAGCTGCTTTTTGACACCATCCGCATCGGCAGCGGGAATCACACGACCATTCCGGACACCAGCGGTGGAAAGGGCCTCGGCCAAGGGTTGCTCAAACCGCTCTAATCCTGCGGGCACCAGCACTTGCAGACCAGGGCAACGCTGTTGAAGCATCGCTGCTGCACGGGCCAAGGCGGGCATCAAATAACGCAATTCCTGAGGCCGCGAAGCCGGAACCAAGAGCAAAACCGGAGCATCAGAATCAAGGCCAAGTGCTCGGCGAGATGCCTGCCGTTCTGGCAAGTCTTGAAAGCTATCCAGGAGGGGATGGCCAACCCAAGTGACATTGGCTCCACGCTCGGCATAGAACTCCGCTTCAGCAGGAAAAATCGCCAGAATTTGATCCGTAAAGTCGAGCAGTTGGGTGGTGCTGCCATCGCCAAAGCGCCAAGCCCATTCCTGGGGAGCGATGTAATAGGTAATCGGCAGGGACGAGCGATGTTTGCGCAACCGACTGCCCAGGCGAACATTCGCCCCGACGTAGTCGATCAAAACGACCCCATCAGGAGGACGTTGCTCCAGCAAACGATTCACTTTTGCCTGCAGCCGCAAGGTGGGCAGGATCAAAGGAACGGCTTCCCACAAACCGATCGCGCCCATGGGAGCTGTATCGGCAATCAACTCGGCGCCAGCAGCTTTCATCCGCGGACCACCGAGGGCCAAGATCTCCAATTCGACCCCCCGCCTCAAGGCTTCAGCCTTGAGAGCATGAATCAACAGGCTGCCCTGCAGGTCACCCGATACTTCGCCAGTGCTGATCAGCAGACGCACCATCAGCGATGACTCAAGGACGGAGTTGGACCACGCCGTCCCTTGCCCATAGACGCTTCAAGGAAGCGACACAGATGATCCGCAGCAGGGAAGAGATCATGGATTCGAGCCTGCTCCAGGGCTTCAGCCATGACGCAATCAGAGCGATACAACAAGTTCCAAATTTCCTTCAATTGTTTGAATTCTCGGCCGTCATGCCGATCCGCAAGACCGCTGCGCTGCAAGCCAACCCGATTCAAGCCACGCAAGCGTGCGGGGTGACCTTCAACCATCGAATAAGGAGGAATATCGCGAATCACACGGGTCATCCCTCCCACCATCGCCAATCCCCCGATGTGCACGAATTGATGGATACCGAGGCAACCTCCAATCACGGCACGGTCTTCAATCACCACATGGCCTGCCACCTGAATGGCATTGGACATGACGATGCCATTGCCCAATAAGCAGTTGTGGCCAAGGTGGCAATAGGCCATCAGCAAGTTTCGATCACCTAAACGCGTTTGCTCCCCCTCTTCCGTCGCGCGATTGATCGTGACAAACTCCCGAAGCGTGTTGCCATCGCCAATCACCACCTCAGTATTTGCACCGCGATATTTCAAATCCTGAGGCTCTTGCCCCAAACAAGCACCAGGGAAGATTTTGTTATCCCGACCCAAGGTGACCCGTCCATCCAAAACCACATTGGGCCCGATCCAAGTGTTATCGCCAATCACCACCTGAGGACCGATCACAGCACCAGAGCTGATCACCACTCCAGTGCCAAGCTCGGCCTTCGGATCGACCACCGCTTGGGGATGAATCTGTCGGGTCGACCGTTCCACCGTCATCAGCCTCAGTCCACCAAGGAGAACATCAGTTCGCCAGAGCAAACCAATGCACCCCCTACGGTGGCTTCACCTTTAATTTTGCCGAAACGCTTGCGTTTCAAACTGAGCAGTTCGCACTGAATAATGAGTTGATCACCCGGCACCACCGGCCGTCGAAAACGGACTCCATCGATGCCGGCAAAAACGAACAACCCCTTCGGCAAATCGGGAATTTGGGCAACGATTAAGCCACCAACTTGGGCCATCGCTTCCACGATCAACACCCCAGGCATCAGGGGCCGATCTGGGAAATGCCCCTGAAATTGGGGCTCATTCATCGTGATGTTTTTGAGGGCCGTGGCCGACACACCAGGCTCATAAGCGATCACCCGATCAACAAGAGCAAATGGGTAGCGGTGGGGCAATAACCCAGCGATCTGATCGCTTGTTAGTACGACATCCGATGTTGTGGGATCAGTCACAGGGCAGCAGCGAGATCGGTATGGAGTCCGTGGGAGCCCCGATAAACGAGGACCTGAGCTTGGGGGAAGCCGACGAGGGCCAGATCTCCAATGAGATCTAAAAGCTTATGGCGCACCGGTTCATCTGGAAAACGAAGCGGCGGGTTCACCCAATCATCACCATCGCAGACCAAGGCATTGTCGAGGGCACCGCCCTGAATCAAGCCAGCTGCGCGCAATTGTTCCACTTGATCGCGAAAGCCGAAGGTGCGTGCGGGAGCGATCTCCTTGACGAACCGTTCCGGAGTGAGATCCAAGGCCAGCTGCTGCTGCCCAATCGCTCGCTGAGGGAAATCAATAATCCCCACCACGCGGAATGTTGTTGCCGGAATTGCCGTGATCACACTCCCTCCGCGGGAGCGGATCAGCGGCTGAACCAACGACGGGATCGCCGGTCGGGGGGTGTCCGCTGGTTGGATTCCAGCCTCCTCAATCGCCTCAACCCAGTTCAAAGCCGAACCATCCATGAGGGGGATCTCATCACCCTGAAGCTGGATTTCCACATGGGTTAAGCCACACCCGGCCAGGGCTGCCAACAAATGTTCCACGGTGGCCACCTTGCATGGACCCAAATCAAGGGTGGTGCAGAGCTGGCTATCGCGAACCTGGTGCGGTGCCAAGCGAAAGGCTTGGTCTTGGCCTTCAACTCTGAGATGGAATCCCGGCTCAGCCGTTCCCCTGAGCTGCACAACAGACGTACGACCGCTATGGAGACCAACACCGGAGCGCTCGGCTTGACCAGCAAGAGTCCAAGCTCCGGAATAATCCTTAGGCCAATTGGTCACTAAAATTTCCAGCCAATTCCGAGATTGAAGCGGTAGTCGTCGGTGAAGTCCTTCGTGGCCACTTCTAAGCGCAATGGACCAACAGGAGTTTTAACAATCACACCTGTACCGAGCGATACACCGGTGCCATCTTTATTGAGCAGCAAGCCGGGCTTGCCTTGAACATCTTTTTGAGTATCAAAGTCTGTACCAGCATCCATAAACACTTCACCGGAGAAGATGCTGATCAGCGGAAAGCGATATTCAATTGTGAGCTCACCAAATGCTTTACCGACGGCCAAGTCGCAGTCGTACCAACCACGAATGGAATTTGATCCACCGAGGCAAAACGCTTCGTACGGCGGCATATCCCCGATAGCAGCACCGGCCTTCACTTGAACACCAATGGCCTGAGGACAATCAGCTTTTTCACCTGGCTTTGGACGGCATCCTTTGTGCAGCTTCAGCCAGTCCACCGGGAAAAATTGGGTATAGCTTGTTCTCAACTTATTAAACGTTGGAGAATCTTCATTCACACCAACAAATTGTTGCGTGCTGGCCGTGAAGAAACTTCCACTGGTTGGATTACTTGGGTCGTCGTAGGTGTTATACGTGGCAGCGAAGCGGAAAGACGTCAAAAAATTACTATCAGCACAATTATAAGAGATACATATAATATCCTTGTTTTTGACTTTCCCACTCTTTAGCTTGCGCGTCGCAACGCCATAGGGGCGAGAGTCAGCAGAGAAATTAATTGGCCTAACATTTTCAAAGGACATTCCAGCAAGAACACGCCAAGGAACATCTTTAAAGGGGTCTCCACCATTCAGTGGTCGTGTAAATGCAAAATTTCCACCAATCTTGCGAAGAGCAATGGAATCACCTTCGTAGTCGAACCAACTTTTATTGGGGTACTGGTCCTCAGCCTTATTAATCGATCCAGGGACTTTGTTGTAATCGCTAAACCCGTACTTACGCCCAGTCTCGTAAGCATTACGGCTGCCATTGTCTTCGTAGGCTTTCAGAGTTCGAATATTTCCATTGTCTTCACTCTGAAAAACCTGGGGAACCTGTTGACTCAAGAACAGGGCACCTCGGAATCCAGTGCGGTGGCTATCGCCATAAATCCATGGATCAGTGAAGGTGAGATTGGACAATCCGCCGTACTGCCCATACGTCACGTTCAATCCGAGGTTCCAGGCACGACCAAACAAGTTGGTGTCTTGGAGCTGTACTTGACCAAACACACCTTGCGATTGGCTATACCCCAATCCTCCAGACACCTGACCCGTGGATTGCTCAACAATTCCAAGAATGAGAACCACATCGCCAGGCTGCTCAGGGACCGGCTTTAAAGTAACTTTGACATCACTAAACAGCTGCGTTCCATAGAGGCGCTTGATATCTCTTTCCAGAGTGTTGCGGTTAAACAACTCACCGGGCTTGATGGAAACTTCTCTGGTAATGACCCAATCCTTCGTCTTTCCATTAATTGGGTTGTCATTCTCATCAACATCCTCACCATCCTTGGTAAGGAATTTCACCTGAACATCTGCAACACGCCCCTGGGTGAGCTTCAGCGATACAACTCCATCGGGACTAACCCGTTCTGGACCTGTAATGCGCGCCAGTGAATAGCCCTCGGCGGCAAACCAGTCTTGCAACACTTTCATGCGCTGCTGGAGATCATTCAAGTTGAGCGTGCGCCCGTAATCCGAGGCAAAGGTTTCTTCCAACACGCTGGCTGGCAACTCCTCAGAGGCCGGACTGAGTTGCACACTGGAGAGCGTGGGGAACGGCTCCACCTGCACAACCACGCGGACCCCTAACGGACCATTTTCAGGAACAATCCGGACGTCGGAGAACCAGCCCGTTGCCTGAATCGCATTGAGATCGTTCTGGAGTTCATCGCGGGTGACGCGACTTCCAGGACGGACTTGCATGGCGTCGTAGGCAGACAACTGCAGACGCTCCTCCTCTGGATGCCCCGCAATCCCCTCAATTGACACTTCGGAAATAAGCACCCGTGGTTGCTGCACCTGCGCCGGTTCAACGGCAGGAGCAACAACACCCTCAACCTCGACTTCGACGATTTCGGTGGTCGACTCCTCTGGAATCTGATCGCCAACGCCATCTGAGGTTTGAGCCTGAAGCGGCTGACTCAGTAGAGGAACCCCCAGCAGAAGACCCAACACTCCGCGACGGATAGCAACCGAGGAACGGCGAGGACGTCGGGTCATCGATGCGAAATAGGCCGAAGCCACAAAAATGTCCGCTGACCTTACAGGGAGTTGCGGGGGTTCGGGCATTGGGATTGGACCCGTTTGAGGACCTCCCCGTAGGCCTCCATCACACCACCAAGATCCTTCCGGAATCGATCTTTATCCAAAATCCGATCATTCACATCAGCGCGTCGGAGGTCCCAAAGTCGGCAGGTGTCAGGGCTGATCTCATCGGCGAGCAGTAATTCGCCGGATGACGTCACCCCAAACTCAAGCTTGAAATCCACCAATTGAAGGTCGAGACCCGCAAAAAACGGGCGGAGAATTTCATTCACTCGACGGGCCAGTTGTTCAATTGCTGACAGACGGTCCGCCCCTACCACCCCCAACAACTTCACCCTCGCCTCGGTGAGCAAAGGGTCTCCCAGCGCATCGTCCTTGTAATAAAGGTCAAACAAGGCTGGCTCCAGCGCTGTCCCCTCCGTGATCGGCGTCTGTCGGCACAAGGAGCCCGTCGCGATATTGCGCAACACCACCTCAAGCGGAATGATCTCAACCCGTCGGACTTGCATCCAGGTTGCACCCACCAAGCCGCAGTAATGCGTTGGCACATTGTTCTGCTCCAGCAGCTCGAACAATCGTGCGGAGATCTGACAATTTAATCGGCCCTTGTCGTCTAACTGGGCCTTTTTCTGAGCGTTGAAGGCCGTCGCATCATTTTTAAACTCGACCAAAACCTGATCGGTCTCTGCCGAAGCGAAAACACGCTTGGCCTTGCCTTCATACAAAAGCGGTCCATGGTCCGGCGTCATAGCGACGGTGCTGTCGTTGGTTCTCCTACCGCAGCATGGCCGCCCGGCTCCCTTGGAGAGCGCAGCGACGATGGCGCACTGTCCTCCGGATTGAGTTGAAACAGCGTGTATGCGTCGTCCAAACGAACCGCCAGCCGTTCAAGCCTTTGGCGCGGTCTCTCACCATCGCCTCCAGCTGCAAGTTGCAATCGCAACTGCAACTCCAACAACTCCATCGCCAATCCCCAGGCCTGGTCGGACGCCGCCTCATCGAGGGCAACCTCCAAAAGCTGATCTGCTCGCTCAGGATTGGTGGCAGCCAACCACTCGGCCGCTTTCGCCCGCCGCCGAGCCCCCGAAGCCCCCGTCAGGTCGCCTTCGAGAAGAGCGACAGCAGCGGCTTGGGTTCGCCCCAACGAGGCCTCATGCTCAGCCAAGGCGTCCAGGCCATTGCGTTGCTGTGTCAACGTGATTTGATCAAGGTCCGCCAAACGTCCATCGACAAGGCGCCGCAGGGCTAGAGCCGCCTGCCGATGGTCCAGGGCAGCAGCGGCAGCCTGCCAACGCAGCATCAGCCAGCGTCGTCGCTCCTCGCCTCGCGCTGGGCTGAATCGATTCAAGACCAACGCCGTTCCCTCAGGGGATCCACACGTCAACAATGCTTCTGCATTGCGCATCGTGAGATCAAAACTGGCTGGAATGGGGTGGATGGCCAGCAAGCGATCACGAAGTTGTTGCTTTCTCGCCTTCGTTGCCGCTGCCAAGGGATCAACGCAAGCTTGCTCCAAGCTGGTGATGGTTCCATCCACCAACAACTGTTGAAAGCGTGCGTCGCTCCATGACTCAGGTGCAGAAGCCGGAGCCACTGCACTCAACAGCGTTAAGGCCAGAGGAAGAGGGACGATCCCCATGGAAGGCTGCGTTCTACAAAGGGAACCTAAGGGGCTTGCCCCGTTCCTTCCGCGCCCATGGCCATCTCATCCACCCGTCCCCTTGCTCTGCCACCCCTGCAGCGGGTTCTGATCGTCGGAGGTGGCGGCAGAGAACAAGCTCTGGCTTGGGCCTTGAGTCGTAACTCGCACATCACAACGGTTTGGATTGCACCTGGAAATGGTGGGCCGGAAGGCCAGGCCATTCCTCTAGCAGAAATGGACAGTGACGCTCTTGTGGCGTTCTGCGTCAAAGAAGACGTTGATTTAGTGGTGGTTGGTCCTGAAGCCCCCCTCGCAGCGGGGGTCGCCGATGCGCTGCGCAACGCCAAGATCGCCGTCTTCGGCCCTGACGCCGCAGGGGCTCAACTCGAAGCAAGTAAGGCTTGGGCCAAGCAGTTGATGCACGACGCCGGTATTCCCACCGCTGGCCACTGGTCGGTTCGTAGCGAAGACGAGGCTCTCGCCATTTTGCGGAAGGTGAATCGTCCTTTAGTCGTGAAAGCAGACGGTTTGGCAGCGGGCAAAGGGGTCACGGTGGCCGAAACGTTGACCGAAACAGAAGCCGCCATTCGAGAGGCCTTCCAGGGGCGCTTTGGTGAGGCTGGGTCCCAGCTTGTGTTGGAGGAACGATTGCAAGGCCCGGAGGTTTCCGTTTTTGCCCTCTGTGATGGAGAACGGATGGTTCTCCTTCCTCCAGCCCAAGATCACAAACGGCTGGAGGACGGCGATCAGGGCCCAAACACCGGGGGTATGGGCGCCTATGCCCCAGCACCACTTCTTGATGACAAGGCGCTTCAGGAGGTCGAAGCGTTGGTGCTCCAACCCACCCTGAGAGCCCTAAGGGAACGGGGAATTGATTACCGCGGTGTGATTTATGCCGGCTTGATGCTCACCGCAACCGGGCCGCAGGTGATCGAATTCAACTGCCGCTTCGGCGACCCCGAATGCCAAACCTTGATGCCTTTGTTGGGCCCCGAATTGGGTGCTGTGCTGCAGGCCTGTGCACTGGGCTGCTTGGATCTCGCCCCAACACTGACCATCTCAACCCGCTGCAGCGCCTGTGTCGTCGCTGCAGCAGAGGGCTATCCCAACGCACCGCGCAAGGGTGATGTCATCGAGGTCACCCATCAAAGCGACGACACCAAACAACTGTTCCACGCAGGCACGGCGCGACAGCCAGACGGGAGTCTCACCACATCCGGAGGCCGAGTCCTGGCGGTCGTCGCCCAAGGTGATGATTTTGATGCCGCCTTCGCTGCTGCGTATTCCGGCATGGCAGGCATCAAGTTCCCGGGAATCACTTACCGTCGCGATATCGGGCATCAGGTGCGCTCAAACCAATGAGCAGCGAGAGCGGAGCAGTCATCGCCGAGTGGGCTTTACCTCCAAACGGTGGTCCCCCCACCGGCGACGACTCCCTGTGGAAACGCATCACCGACTGGTGGGCCGAGTTCACGCTCCAAACCAAGTTGTTGGCGGTGGCCACCTTGGTGGTGAGCCTGATGATGACCGGCATCACCTTTTTTGCACTCGCTGGCATCCAACGGGATGCCGCCATGAACGACACCCGCTATGCCAGGGATCTGGGCTTGCTCCTTGCCGGCAATGTCACAGAACTGGTGGCGGATGGCCAAGACCGTGAGCTTGCCAACGTTGCTGAGAAATTTTGGCGCTCGAGCCGCAGCGTTCGCTACATCTTTTTTGCCGACCCCGAAGGCGTGATTTACCTAGGGATTCCGATCAGCGCGACGCCGAACGGAGAAGACGGTGAGCTCCGCCTCAACCGACGGCTTGAACTACCGGATGAGCTGAGGCGGCGCCCCCAAAATCCTCTCGTCCGTCAGCACCTGACCCCGCAAGGGACCGTGACTGATGTCTTCGTTCCACTCATTCGCAGCGGAACGTATTACGGGGTCCTTGGGTTGGGCGTGAACCCCAACGAAACAGCCTTGGCCAGTGCTGCGTTGACGCGGGAAGTCACCGTGGCGGTGTTCATTTCCATTTGGGTGTTGGTGATCCTTGGCGCCGTGTTCAACGCCCTCACCATTACCCGCCCGGTCAAAGAGCTTCTTCGCGGCGTGCGCTCCGTGGCCTCCGGTGATTTTCAAGCCCGCGTGGACCTGCCCATGGGTGGGGAACTGGGTGAACTGCTCACCGGATTCAATGCCATGGCCTCCCAGCTCGAGGCCTATGACGAAGCCAACATCGAGGAACTCACGGCTGCCCAGGTGAAGCAACAGTCGCTCATCGCGACCATGGCTGATGGAGCCATTCTTCTCGATGCCACAGGACGCATCGTGCTG
The DNA here is from genome assembly GCA_040260695.1 of Synechococcus sp. SFB_27S_18OctNov_coas_78. Taxonomy (GTDB): domain Bacteria; phylum Cyanobacteriota; class Cyanobacteriia; order PCC-6307; family Cyanobiaceae; genus Parasynechococcus. Next base: position 29,859 of record JBDQPG010000018.1, read on the forward strand.
GCCAATCCCACCGCACGACGCTTGTTTCGCTGGGAGGGCCGCAGCCTGGAAGGGCAAGAACTCGTCGAGGAACTACCGGAATTGCTCTCCATCGAGGTCCATAGCGCCTTGGATGCCCTCCTGTTCAGCAGCTCGGACAGTGAGGATCTGCGTTGCAGCGTGGGCGAACCGGCTCGCACCCTACGCATCGTGATCCAAGCCGTGCGCGATGCCAGTGGAGAAAGCCTGAAGGGCATCGCCGTCACCATTCAAGACCTCACCCGTGAGGTGGAACTCAATGCGGCGCAAAGCCGTTTCATCAGCAATGTCTCGCACGAGTTGCGAACGCCGCTGTTCAACATCAAGAGCTACGTCGAAACGCTGCACGACCTGGGCGACCAACTCACCGAAGACGAAAAAAAGGAATTTCTTGGCGTTGCCAACGACGAAACCGATCGACTGACCCGCCTGGTGAACGATGTTCTCGATTTATCCCGACTCGAGTCAGGTCGAACCGTTCAGTTCGAAACGATGAACATACGGCCCGCCATGGAGCAAACCCTGCGGACCTATCGCCTCAATGCCGATGACAAATCTGTTCAACTCGAATTGGACGTGGCTCCAGATCTCCCCGACGTGCTGGGCAACTGGGATCTACTTCTCCAGGTGTTCGACAATCTGGTGGGCAATGCACTCAAGTTCAGTCGCCCTGGCGGCATCTTGAGCCTGCGTGCTTACGTTTGGCCGGATACATGCCGGGTCGAGGCTCCAATCAGCACCCTGAGTGAAGGCCCCACCTGCACCCTCACCTCCCCTTTACCACGACTGCGCGTTGAGATCGCCGACACAGGCTATGGAATCAGTGCCCAAGATCAAGAACGCATCTTCGACCGCTTTTATCGCGTGGAAAATGCTGTTCACACCGAAGTTGGCACGGGCCTCGGGCTGTCGATTGTTCGTGGAATTCTTGATAAGCACGGCGCCAAAGTGTCCATGGTGAGTGAACTCGATGTGGGCACAACATTCTGGTTTGAGCTCCCCCTTGAGCAAGCCGATCGTGATGAAGTCGCGCTGCAAGCAGAGCGCCGGTCGATCAGTGAACATGGCGATTAAGCCATATTCACCAGGAGTGGATGCCGTCTCCATTTGAGACGCTCAATCGATCACTCTTCTGCAGACACACTGCGGGCAATCCGCGATAATTCGCTGCGCTCATCGGTGGAAACACGATGGGGCACACCGGAAATAATCCGCTCGAAATTGGAGAACGAATCCTTAATCTGTGGGCCATTTCCGGTGATCACGAATTCGCGAATGCCCTTGTCATGCCATGAACCACGCATCTTGAACACATTGAGAGCGCGGGCCATCTCACCGCGAATCTCCACATACTGAAGCAACAAAATCGTGTCAGTAATAGTAGAAATATGGGAGTCAGTGATTGAGTGACTCCCCATGAATTCTTCAGAGGTGTTCGTAAAGAAGCCGGCAATTTCTTCCTGTTTTGCATAGCCAGTCACACCGATAACAAATTGGCGGAACGCGTTGTGGCTCACACCACGGGCCAGGGCAGACAGGGAGTCGATTGCCATCCGTGATGGCTTGAACTCACTGATCTCGGTCTTAATGATCTGAAGGTGATCTTCCAATCCTGTGGATTCGGGATAAGCACAAATGATCTTCAGCAGGCCGTCCTGCTCCATTTGTTCAAAATCGATTCCCCAGCTGGTGCCGTTCCGCATCAGCTGAGCGCGGGACTCTTCGTAGGCGAACAAGATGGCACGTTCTTTGCTACGGCAGGCATCCTCAATAAATTTGGACACCAACATCGTCTTGCCGGTGCCTGTTGCTCCGGTAGCCAAGATGATTGAATCCTTGAAGAACCCGCCGCCACACATCTCATCCAACCGGGGCACCCCAGAGCTGACCCGCACGTTCGACGATCGTTGGGTGAGGCGCATCGCACCCAACGGGAAGATACTGATGCCATGGGCACCCATGGTGAAAGGGAATTCCCCCTTCATATGCGTGGTCCCGCGCAACTTAAGGATCTCCACCGTGCGGCGACGGCGTTCTCCCTCGAGAACATTTCGCAAGATCACGACGTTATCGGATACGAACTCCTCCACGCCATAACGGGCAATGGGGCCGTACTCATCAATACGCTCGGTGGTCATCACTGTGGTGACACCGATTTCCTTCAGCCGAGCAATCAATCGGAAGATTTCACGGCGCACCACAAAAACGGCGTCGTACTGCTGAAAGACCGCAGTAATGGAATCGATCGCCACCCGCTTCGCTTTGTATTTGCGAATCGCATAATTGATTCGCTCAATTAAGCCGGAGAGGTCAAAGCTTCCGGCCACATCCTGGCCATCCGGGTCTGGCGAAGCATCCAAGATGAACAGCTTGTCCTGTTCCACCATCTCCTGAAGATTCCAGCCAAAGCTGGCGGCATTCCGCAGGATGTCGAGCGGCGACTCTTCAAACGTGACGAAGATTCCGGCTTCGTCGAAATGCTTGATGCCGTTGTGGAGAAAGTGCAACGAAAACACTGTCTTACCAGTGCCAGACGTGCCGCTGATCAGGGTGCTACGCCCGATTGGCAAACCACCTTGGCAAACATCATCGAAGCCCTCGATCCCCGTCGGGAGCTTCTGGACCTGAATCTGTGAATGACCGCTAGCGGGAGGGAATTGCATAACGATGACCTATGAACAAACCGTAGTGAGAAGCCCCTTGTCGAGCTTGAGGAGCACCATCTCGCTTAAGAATCGGATGTGGACGGAGGATTCTCTTCATCCGACTCATCGAGAAAGCTCGAGGTGAGCATGTTGTCCGACAGCTCGTCGTACAACAGGTCCAAACCGATCAAAACCCGTTCGCGATCAGACAAATCGCCAATAATCCGTCGCACTGGGGGCGGCAAAATCTTGGCCAACGTCGGTGTCGCCAGGATTTTGTCCTCCTCCGCCAATTGTGGGTTCTTCAGCACATCAATCACTTTGAGGGCATAGACACCCCGAAATTCAGTTTCAAGAATGTTGCGCAGTGTTTTGAGGGCTCGCATCGAATTTGGAGTGTTTCCTGCGACATACAGCTTCAGGATGTAAGTCTTACGTGGACTCATGACGACTCCTCGGAGGCAATGGACTGATCAACTGCGGCGGATTGGCGGTTGGATGCCGTACCGGACAAGGGAATATCAGGTGGGATCGAACGTCTGTACATTTCACACAAATGTGCCATCACGTCGAGGAGTGCCAGGCGGTAATCCTGAAGAAAGTCGTTTTTATGACCCTCTAGTCGGAGCTGCTTCCAAAACTCATCGATCAAATTCACGTGAATCTCCACCGTGCGTGTAATTGGTAGATCACTGAAAAACGCCGTATTCACAAAACTCTCGAGAGCTTGATTCGCAGCGGCTGGATCGCTGAAGTAACTGACCAATAAGTCTCGATAGGTGCGATGCAAGGATTCAATCAATTCCCGCCGCTCATCGGGAGCGAGGCTGCCCAAAAAGCGAGATGGATCTCGTTTGTAGAAAACCCCTAGATAACCAAGGCGTTCCTGCAAACGGCGGGACAGGGTGCCCACGGCCTTGGTAGCCGCATCTTCCTGGCGTCCATCCTCACGCCCTTGACGCAAAAAGCGTGAAATCGCGGCATCAATGTTGTAACCCAGTTGGGCGAGTTGATCCTCCGGAAGATGCAATTCCTCCTGGTGATAGTCCACATGACCTTTCACCTCGCCAACGATGACAGCAGGGAACAGGAGTCCTGCTTTCAACAAATCCTCACGGGTCCCCCCATCGAGCAATTTCTGTTCGACCACAACGGCATCAAAGTCGTTGTGGCGAGGGGCCAACGTGGTCGCGAGGGATTCGTTGTCGGCAACAGACAACAACAACGATTCATAGCGATTGGCTGGTAGCCATTGGCGATAGGTATCCACCGGAGTGGATGAACTCAACAGGAGAGCAACAGTGAGGGCCGGCCGGGCCATCCGATGGTTTTGATGAATGGGTTCCCTGAATCTTGACGAGGGGGGGGGCTAGAGACGAAGATCTTTGTTTGTCTTTCGATTGCGGCTCAGGCCCAATCGGTTTACTCCGAGCCTGACTGCGTCTTTTAAACCAATGGCTGAAACGACACCTGCAGCAAAAACTGCCCCGGAAACCAGTGATGCCTACGCCATCGTTGAGGCGTCCGGATCTCAGATCTGGCTGCAAACCAACCGGTATTACGACCTGGATCGGCTTCAGGCCGACGTGGATGCAACTCTGAAGTTGGACAACGTCCTGCTTGTCAAGGACTCCAACGGCACCACATTGGGTCAGCCCTATGTGAAGGACGCGAGTGTTGAGCTGAAGGTGATGGCCCATCGCCGTGGCCCCAAGGTGATCGTTTATAAAATGCGTCCTAAAAAGAAAACACGGCGCAAGAATGGTCATCGCCAGGAACTCACCCGGGTGATGGTTCAGTCCATCTCCGTAGGCGGCAAAGCCATCGGCTAAGCGCTTCGAACCTTTTATCCCCCGTCTTCCATCTCTTCCCCATGGCACATAAGAAAGGCACAGGCTCCACAAGAAACGGCCGCGATTCCAATTCCAAACGTCTTGGTGTCAAGGCCTATGGCGGCGAGTCCGTCACCGCAGGATCCATCCTGATTCGCCAACGCGGCACATCCGTTTTGCCCGGCGTCAATGTTGGCAAAGGGAAAGACGACACCTTGTTTGCCCTCACAGACGGCTTCGTGAAATTCGAAAGCATCAAGCGCGGCCTGCGTAATCGCAAACGCATCAACATCACTGCTGCTGCGTGATCAATCAGCTTTTCGACTGATTGCATTGAAAACAACAAAAGCCCCAGTCAAATGGGGCTTTTTTGATGCCCGTCCATCCAGAGATTTAAATTTTTTCGTACAACCTGGCGGTAATTAATAAGGGGTGAAACACCTCGAGAAACTGGCCTTGAAGGGTACGAAAGAAACAATCGACCAGCGCTGGCTCATCGAAATGAAAGGGATATTCACCGTTGTGCCCTTTGAAGAAATACCAATTCAGGAGTGCAATGGCCTTCGGGGCCATCCGTCCATGGAACTCACGCAATTGCGCCGATGGATCCGGCAAATGCTCCAGAACATCCAGGCAGACCACAGCGTCAAAACACACATCCCCTGTGCTGCCAAGGTCCCGGTGCACGGAAAGCTTGTGGCTTAGTCCTAGAGCCTCGGCGCGTTGTTGAACAAAAGCCTGATTGTGAGGGTTGAGATCCACAAACCACACGTGATCCACCGCTGGCAACGCGGCAGCAGAGAGGGCATGGGTTCCGATGCCACCACCAAAGTCGAGCACCTGGCCCCGCGCTGCCATCCCTTGCAGTCTCAAGGTGTCAGCGATGTAGTCGGCACTGGAGAGGTGCCAGGCCGCCAGCTCCAGCAAATGACCGGTACCCACCGTGTCTTCATAGAACGCCGTCGCGTCTTCAGGACGAAAAGCACCAGGGTGGAGCTCGGCCAGATCATCCGTGCTGCTGGGTAACCGCGTCTCCAGTTCCTCCAACGACAAGGAGAGATAGCGGGCGAGGTGAGCCTTCACCTGCAAAGCATCCTTCAAAAAGCCATCCACGTTCACATCCCGACTGCTGCGGAGCTCTTGCATGGGATTGCTGGTCCTCGGTCGTCTTAGATGCAACAGTCTGAGCTCACGACCTCCATCTGCCTGCGATGCCCCCCTTGGACGGTCCCTTTGGCTTTGTGGTCATCGATAAACCAGCCGGGCTGACATCCCACGCCTGCGTGAGTCGCATGCGGCGAAGCTATGGCCTGCGGCGCGTTGGCCACGGCGGCACCCTGGATCCTGCCGTCACCGGCGTTTTACCCATTGCCCTCGGACCTGCAACGCGTCTACTGCCCTATTTACCTGGCGAAAAAACCTATCGGGGCGTCATTCAACTGGGCACACGCAGCAGCAGTGATGACCTGCAAGGCGAAATCTTGGAGACCCTTCCATGGCCAGAACTCAGCGACCATGCCTGTCTCGAAGCACTTGCCCCCTTCCAGGGAACGATTCAACAACGCCCGCCCCAAGTGTCGGCCGTTCACGTGAATGGAGAACGGGCCTACGCAAGGGCGCGTCGCGGCGAGTCGATGGACCTGCCCGCCAAAACAGTCAGCATCGAACGAATCGACCTGCTCGATTGGGACCCGACGTCGGGCCGACTGCAGGTGGAAGTGCACTGCTCTGCAGGAACGTACATCCGCTCATTAGCCCGCGATTTAGGGGATGCCTTGGGATGTGGTGGCTGCCTAGCAGAACTTACCCGCACCCAAGCCCTTGGCTTTCACCTAGCGCAAGCCCATCCCTTACCCGATCCGGATTTAGACAAGACGGAACTTCCCAAGCCCCTATCCCCCCT
>JBDQPG010000099.1:0-2616 GCA_040260695.1 Synechococcus sp. SFB_27S_18OctNov_coas_78
CAGGACAGCCTGGACACCATTTCAACTCTTAAATCACATCACCTTTCAAACCTTATTCCAACCCCAAAAGCATTCTTTTCAATGCCTAAAACTTATTCACAGACGCCAAATCATAGCTTACACTAATTAACATTGACCACAGTAATCATCAGGCTGGTAGTTGCTCTCCCGCGGAATATCCCGCACAACGCTGCTCATCGAGATGAGAAATATGTTTGCGTTCGGTGTAATAAAGCTCTTGATAACGCAAAGCATCACGATTCAAATCATCAAATAACGCCTGAATTCGCGTCTCCATATCCGTGTTGTCGTGGGGTTCGGTGGTCTGCTGGATCTGATCAATCAGCACAGCGATACACGACTCCAACGTTTGCAACCGCTGCCCACCCCATGCCTCCAAGAGGTGGCGGCAGCGCTTCAAACTTTTCTGCCGCTCCAACAGCGCAGCGGTGCCACGCAAAAGCTCTAGCGGCTCGGCCAACGACACCCGTTGGAGTTCGCCCGGCTCCAGCAAAGGCGTCAGCCGCGATACCAAAGCACTGTTTTCCAGCAGGAGTTGATCGGTCAGCAAGCGGGGAAGATCCAGATCATCCAAACCGTCCCCGGGATCATCTCGACGGCTAATCGCCTCCAATCGACCCACCCCCAAATTCGTTTCCTCCAGCTCGGTAATCGCAGCCCAAAGATGGCGATGGTGCTGGATCGCGAAATCCTCCAACTCCCGCTGACGCAACTCCTGGCGAATCACAGCCCGATGGCGCGGGCAATGGAGGTACAACCGCAGGAGGTCTGCCTCGGAGCGTTCCCGCTGGCTGATCTCACCGGGCTGCTCATGGCGGCTGGATCGACCATGCCAACGCTGACCCTTCACTTGCTGACGCAGGTCTTCCTCCAACTGCAAAGCAAGGCGTCCCTGACCTCCACTCAGCCGCTCCGCCACCCGCTGGAGGTAGTGGGTGCGCACGGCCGACTGGGGCAGTTTTCCCAACAAGGCCACCAGCGAACTGACGGCTTGCTGAAATTGATCCGCACGACTCAGATCACGATCAGCCAGGGCCTGCTCGATCTGCCAGTCGAGCCACAGGGGTGCCTGATCCAAAAGCGCCCGGTAATCGCCGGCTCCGTGGTCTTTAAGGAACTCATCAGGATCCTTGCCCGTGGGCAAGTGCAGAACCCGCAACTCCAATTGGCCCTGGAGCGAGAGTTGCTCCACCTCGCCAATGGCTCGATTGGCCGCACGAACCCCAGCACCATCAGCATCGAAATTGAGCACGATGCGCTTGCTGTCGCTGACGCGACACAGCTGGGTGATTTGTTGACTGCTGAGGGCCGTGCCGAGAGACGCAACGGCATTGGTGATTCCGGCTGCGTGGAGGGCGATGACATCGAAATACCCTTCGACAACCACGGCGCGGTCATCCTTTCGGATGGCATTGGACGCCTTATCAAGACCAAAGAGGTGTTTTCCCTTCTCAAACACCTCCGTTTCTGGAGAGTTGAGGTATTTCGGCTCGCTGCCATCGAGGCTGCGACCACCAAAACCGATCACGCGCCCCTGACGGTCGTGAATGGGGACGATGACGCGATGACGAAAACGGTCGTAGAAGCCATTGCCTCCCTTACGGGGAACGACCAATCCAGCCGCTTCGAGCAAGTCCGGAGCAAGTCCCTCCACCTGCTGCAGATGCGTCAGCAGGCCATCCCATTGATCAGGGGCATAACCCAGCTCAAACGCGTCTAGGACGGAGGGACTGAGTCCGCGTTCTTGCGTGAGGTACTGAAGAGCCCCCTGACCAGCAGGACTCCGCAACTGACTGCGAAACCAGCCGGAGGCGAGGGCTAGAGCGCGTTGGAGCTTGTCGCGACGCGAGAGCTGTTGGCGTAGTCGCTCCTGCTGCGGACCATCGACCGTCTCAATCGGAAGCTGATAGCGGCGCGCCAGATCCAGCACCACATCGCTGAAGCTCTGACGTTGGAACTCCATCAAAAACTTGATGGAATTGCCGCCAGCCCCGCAGGAAAAGCAGTAATAGAACTGCTTCGCCGGAGACACGGTCATCGACGGCTTGCTGTCGTCGTGGAAGGGACAGATCCCAACGAATTCCCGACCCTTCTTCTTGAGCACGACGTGCTCACCCACCACGTCAACGATGTCAGCCCTCTCCTTGACGGCTTCAATCGTTCGTGGGTGCAGTCGGGCAGTCACCATCGGTGCATTCTGGGGCGTTGTTCAGCGAAGTCGAGACGCGACCGTCACCATGGGTTGATTGTCCAATGATGTTGCTGTGATCCTCCTGAGCCTGAGGGGTCTCCGACTACTGATCCCGTTGCTAGGGATCGGCTTTCTGATTCGGGAAGGTCAGGAGGTCTTCGCGCTGCGTCAGCTCACCAGCATCACCCTGTTCGCATCGTTTATCTGGTGGCCAGCTAAAAGATGGCCGCCGGCCGCACCATGAGCGGCATGGACAAGGCAAAACTCGCCGGTCGCGCCGCCAGGAGTTCGGGTCTGATGTTCATCGCCACGCTCTTCTCGGCGTTGGATGCAGCACTGGATACCATCATCAAGGATTTCGCTCTCAGTCGAACGGATCCTGTGGCTGTGGTGCTGTTTGTGAG
>JBDQPG010000079.1:0-6119 GCA_040260695.1 Synechococcus sp. SFB_27S_18OctNov_coas_78
ACCAGTAACCCCGCAATCAGGTCATTCTTGAGATCTTGCTGGAGCCTTTCGCTCAACGGTAGATCGGGTCTGGGATTGGACTGAACCAAGAAGCCTCTGCGCCCAGAGTCAGGGAGTTCATCCAACCTAACCAGCTATCAGATCAGTGCAGTGAGTGAAAGCAGAACAAAAGCAATGGCCAGAACAACAGCCGTAGCCGTTCCGCCAATCAATCGCTGCCGAGATTCGCGGGTTTGCTGCGACTCCACCCGTTTGAGCTGCGTTTCCATTTGGCTGATTTGCTCATCAATCATCGTTTCTGCAGCACGCTGCTTGTCTTCCTTCGTGGCATCAGCGGCTAACTGACCAGCTTGGGCCAACTGTTCGCCCAAAGAAGCCACCTGCTCGGGATTTTCGCGAAACGCACGGGCTTCCTTCATCGCTACACGACCCTGCTCAAGGTTCTGGGTCTTCGACTCATCACCAGCCCCGCTGTTTAAGGACATCGGAACGGCCACCACCATGCCGATGGCTAGGAGAGCCGAAAGAACACAAACCACAACCCGCAAGGGGGTGACCTGCTGTTGCGGATCGTCCAGACGTGATCCAATCAGACAGGTCAACAGACCGATGAAACCCAGGGGAGCCAGCGCAACCAAAGGTCCTGTGATCTGAGGACGGGTCGCTTCCGCTGACCAGTCGCTTCCCACCAAGACGGCAGCCATCTGCAGGACAAGAACGAGGACCATCGTGAGGCCCAGCCAACGAAGCAGGGATGCCAAGCGTCCCGTTTCGGTTCCCGTCACGTGAAGATGAAAAAACAGGTCCTAACCATACGGTCGATGTCAGGGCAACACCCAGATCAATGCGCACAGTTGAGCCGAGCCCTAAAGCAACGGGCTAGGGATGAAGGATTTGATCCGGTTGGTATCGCTCGCCTTCCTGGAAGTCCCCGCCTGAAGCTCCGAACACAAGCCTTGCAACGTTGGCTCGATCACGGTTACCAAGCCGATATGGCCTGGATGGAAGCCCCACGCCGACGCGATGCTTCTCGACTTTTGGAGGGGGTACAAAGCCTGTTGGCCGTGGGGTTGAACTACTACGTTTCTGCAGAATCAGCCCCGGGATCCCTGAAAGTCGCGCGCTACGGCTGGGGGCGTGATTACCACCGCGTTGTCGAGCAACGTCTTCGACGCGTGGGACGTTGGTTATCAGAACAACAACCAAACTGCCAATGGCGCGTTTGTGTCGACGCATCACCCCTATTGGACAAGGCTTGGGCAGAAGAAGCAGGGCTGGGTTGGATCGGAAAACACAGCAATGTGATCCATCCCCATCGCGGTTCTTGGATGGTGATCGGCCACTTACTCACAACAGAACCCCTCGAAGCGGATGCTCCAGCAGCCAGTCTTTGTGGCCGATGTGTCGCTTGCATTGATGCCTGCCCCACGGATGCCATCCGCGAACCATTTGTCGTTGATGCCCAACGATGCCTGGCATTTCACACCATCGAAAACAGAGATCCAGACCTTCCTGAAGCGATCAAAACGTCCCTTGGACCATGGATCGCCGGTTGCGATATTTGCCAAGACGTTTGTCCGTGGAACCACCGGAAGCTGCCCAGCAGTGATGATCCAGATGTGCAGCCCCGACCATGGCTCCTCAATGTGAATGCCGAAGATCTTCAGCGTTGGGACGACACCACCTGGGATCAACAGTTGCGGGGCTCGGCTCTACGACGAATCAAGCCTTGGATGTGGCGCAGAAATGCTGCTGCAGCACAACCGGATCCGCCTCCTAACCTTTGATCAACACAATTCAGTGAACGTGCTTCGAGGGATCAAGTTCAAACGAAACCTGACCGCAGCACTGATCAGCATCAGCAGCTTTGGCCTGATTGCCCCGGCCCAGGCCTTAGTGCCGTACGTCTACTTACCGACAGAAGTCGAACTCTCAGGATCGTCCCTCGGAATCGGACGTACAGCAGCTCAATTGCTGCAAATGGGCCAACCCAAGGAGGCCGCACAACTCGGCGCTTTAGCGGTTCGCCTCAACCCAAACGATGAACGTTTATGGACGGTTCTTGCTGAAGCACAACTTCGCAGTAATCAACTCGAGGATGCAAGTCAATCGCTCGCTAAGGCAAAAAAAATCAACCCCAACAATGCGGGGCTCTGGTTTGCCGAGGCGGCGATTGCACTGCGTGCAGAACGACCCGAAGAAGCGATCCCACTCATTCAAAGGGGGTTGCAATTGGATGGTCGGAATGCAGCCGCCTATTTCGATCTCGGGAATGCACGCATCATGCAAAACAAACTTGCACGAGCTCTCCAATCGTTCGAAAAAGCCACTGAGATCAAACCAAACTTTTGGGAAGCCCTCAACAATCAAGCGCTTGTTCTGTTTGAGCTGGGGCAGCACAAGGAAGCGATTCGACGTTGGCGACAAGTCCTCAAGCTGGAACAGAACGCAGAACCGATGCTGGCTTTAGCGGCCGCACTACACCAGAAGGGTGAACAAAGCGAAGCTGTATTGCTAGCCAAAGAAGCCCTTTCAAAAAATCCCAATTACGTTTTGCCTTTGCATCAAAAAGAACAGCTTTGGGGTTCCCATGTAAGGCAAGCCACAGCAAACTTGTTGCGTGAAGCAGCACTTGCCAGCAGCGTTGAACGGGCCCAGGCCAATGCCACCTGGAAAAAACGTCAATGAACGTCTGTAGGCTGAGCGAATTCCGCCCCAATATCCGCGGACAGGATGGCTGAGGAGCGCGTTCAACCGATCGCCCTGCATCAAGAGATGCAGCGCTCCTATCTGGAATACGCGATGAGTGTGATCGTGGGTCGGGCCCTGCCCGATGCCCGCGACGGTCTCAAGCCGGTGCAGCGTCGAATTCTGTACGCAATGCAAGAACTGGGGTTAACCCCAGATCGGCCCTACCGGAAATGCGCCCGAGTCGTTGGTGATGTTCTCGGGAAATACCACCCCCACGGAGACCAAGCGGTCTACGACGCGCTGGTACGACTCGTTCAAACCTTTGCTAGCCGACATCCTCTTTTGGATGGCCATGGCAATTTCGGATCGGTTGATGACGATCCACCAGCGGCGATGCGTTACACCGAAACGCGTCTGGCCCCGATTGCCCATCAAGCTCTGCTTGAAGAGATCGGTGATGACACCGTCGACTTTGCGTCGAACTTCGATGGGTCTCAACAAGAACCAACGGTTCTCCCCGCACAACTCCCCTTCCTTCTCCTCAACGGTTGTTCTGGCATCGCCGTGGGCATGGCCACGAGCATTCCGCCGCACAACTTGGGTGAGGTCGTGGATGGCCTCATTGCTCTGATTCGACAACCAGCCCTCAGCGACGAACGTCTTTTAGAACTCATTCCTGGCCCTGATTTTCCAACCGGTGGGGAAGTTCTGCTCAGTTCAGGACTCCAAGACACCTACCTGCACGGCCGCGGCAGTATTCCAATGCGGGGCGTAGCCCACACCGAAGAAGTTCAACTAGGCAAGGGGCGGCACAAACGCAACGCCATTGTTGTCACCGAACTGCCTTACCAACTCAGCAAAGCCGGCTGGATTGAAAAACTGGCCGAATCGGTGAATGACGGAAAAATCGGCGGAATCGCTGACATCCGTGATGAAAGCGATCGCGATGGCATGCGAGTGGTTGTGGAACTTCGCCGCGATGCTGAACCCGACAAGGTGCTCAAAGACCTGCAGCGCCGCACGGCCCTGCAAAGCAATTTCGGTGCAATCCTGCTCGCCCTTGTCAACGGCCAGCCCCAGCAACTTTCATTAAGGCAACTCCTCCAAACCTTCCTGGACTACAGGGAACTCACCCTGATTCGTCGCACGAGCCACGCTCTACGCAAAACAGAAGATCGCCTGGAAGTGGTGGAAGGCTTGATCACGGCTCTGGACAACCTTCAAGCCGTGATTGCCATGATCCAAGAAGCCCAAGATGCAGGCTCCGCCCGAGCCAGCTTGATGGTGCGATTGGACCTCAATGAACGACAGGCTGATGCCGTGTTAGCGATGCCACTCCGTCGTCTGACAGGTCTTGAACAGGACAGCTTGCGCCAAGAAGTCGACAACCTTAGAGACGAGCGAGAGCGGTTGAAATTGCTGCTCGAAAACCGAGATCAGTTGCTCGATGCCATGGTCGGAGAACTAAAAACACTAAAAAAACGGTTCTCAACTCCGCGACGCACCCGGCTCGTAGAAGGCGGCGATGCATTGATCGCAGAACGGGCCGCCAGTCAACGACCCAACACGGAATTGCTCCGACAGCAAGCCCTAGCGGCCCTCCCCGGTGATGGTCGACTGCTGATCCAAGCGGACGGACAAGTCAAGATCGTGACTCCACAAGTGCTCGGTCGTCTTCACTTTGGTGATCCCTGTCCACTCAGTGATGCCCCGTCACCAGCTCGCGTCATCCTGCCGATTGAACCACCACCACGACTCTTGGCCATCAGTGCCAACGGTCGCGTCGCCCTCGTGCGTTGGGAGTTTGCTGGGCAACAACCAGGAGCCTTGGAACGATTCCTTCCTAGCGGTTTGGAAGGAGATCCAATCGTGGCGATCACACCCTTGCCAATGCAGGACAGCAATGACCTGAGCCTTGGCTTGTTGAGCAGCGATGGGCGCTTCAAACGATTGCCCCTTGCAGAGGTCTTGGATCTGTCTGGACGCGCCACCAGCGTTGTGAAACTAAAAGATGGCGTTCAGCTCAGAACCGCAGTGATTTGCCGTGAACACCACGATCTCCTCTTGGTCAGCGACATCGGACGGATGCTGCGTCTACCGATCAATGAAGACGTGCTGCCGCTGATGGGACGTCTCGCCCAAGGCCCCATGACCATGCGGTTGCTTCCTGGGGAACATCTCGTTGGTGCCCTTTGTCCCACCGAGCCGACTGTGCTGTTGGTGAGTCAACAGGGGCTACTGGCGCGCATCGATGTCACATCTCTGCGTCCCTCTCAACGCGGAGACCTCGGTTCGATGGCCATCCAGCTGAAAGCCGATGCAGATCGAATCACAGGATTAACCGAAGCGAATCGCCTGATCGGCATGGTGTCGACAGAACAACGTCATGGTCGGATCGATCCAAGGACTCTTGAAATCAAACCCCCTGGTGAAGAATTATTCAATCAAATTGATCTCCACAAAGACGAAAAAATTATCGAACTAATCCCACAAATCAACGTTTAACCTGAGTCGAATCAGACGCTTCGAGTGTTAATTTGCTAGACAATAATTCCTGATCCATCGGAATAGGATAGTTTCCATCGAAACAAGCACTACAGAAATTTCCAGATTCTGCTTTGGCTGCTTCGACCATGCCCTCTTTGCTGAGATAAGCCAAAGAATCCACCTTGAGATGGTTCTTAATTTCCTCCAAAGTGAGGCGAGAGGCAATCAATTGATCCTGAGTATCGGTATCAATTCCGTAAAAACATGGGTGGGTTACTGGGGGTGAGCTAATCCGCATGTGCACCTCTGTTGCCCCTGCATCTCGCAACGCGACAACGAGCTTTCCACTGGTGGTTCCCCGGACGATCGAATCATCAATCACGATGATCCGCTTGCCAGCAAGAACATCAGGCAACGGATTGAGCTTGACGCGAATACCTGCTTCACGCATCGCTTGTGTGGGCTGAATAAACGTACGGCCGACATACCGGTTCTTAATCAGACCATCGGCATACGGAATACCGCTCTCCTGAGAAAAGCCAATCGCAGCAGGAATTCCTGAATCAGGAACGCCAATCACCAAGTCAGCATCTACGGCTGACTCCTTCGCCAGCGTGCGACCAATGCGCTGCCGATAGCTGTACAACGATTCACCAAAGAAACGACTATCCGGACGCGCGAAATAGATCATTTCAAACACACAAAGCCGATTCGGTTCTTCACTCCAGCGCTTCCGAAATGGATCCGCTGAACCCAATTCAAAATGCACTAATTCGCCAGGCTGCACATCATCCACATATCGGGCTCCAATGATCTCCAAACCACAGGTTTCGCTGCTCACCACCCAATGACCAAGGCTTGGCTCCCCGAGAAACCCAAACACCAAAGGACGAATGCCATAGCCATCGCGGATCGCAAAGAGACCAGCTGGGGTGCCGATG
>JBDQPG010000052.1:0-15864 GCA_040260695.1 Synechococcus sp. SFB_27S_18OctNov_coas_78
ACGGCTCGGTGTGGCCCCAGGAGCTGATTTAGAAGCCTTGCGCCAGGCATTCCGGCGCAAGAGCAAAGCACTGCATCCCGACACTACGGCGCTACCTGAAGCTCAAGCCAGCCTGGCGTTTCAACAACTCAAGGAGTCTTACGCCCTACTGGCGGACCCTGACCGACGCGATGCCTACGACGCCATGCTTCGCGACAGCACGGCGAGGCCTCAGGTCGTGGAGCCGGCAAGGCCTAATCCCTGGAATGGAATTGGTGAACGGCGTCCGCTTTCAGGCGGTGAATGGTTTTCTTTGGTGCTGCTGAGCTTGGCGCTCCTGCTCAGCTTGGTGTTGGGCTTGGGAGTTGCGGTTGTTCAAGGCAGGGATTGGCAAGTGTCGCCGTCCTGGCTCACGAATGAGCAGACTTTGACAACATCCAACGTGCGATCCGATGTCGTCCTCCCTTCCACCGGAGAGCTCACCGCTCAATCAGCACTCCCTCCGAGCGCTTGAGGAATGGCTGCTGCAATTGGGCGCCATCCGGATCGACAACGATCCGTGCCGATGGCAATTGGAACGACCTGATTGGAGCGCCGTTCTTCTCTTGGATCGTGAAGACCTCAAGGTGATTTGGCAGGCGTCTGGGACCAGAGGAGAGACCCAATGCTCGTTGCCTTACGGGTTGTCCCGCGCTGACGTGGAGGCGGCGATTCAGGCTGGGCCTTAAGGGGGTTTCGTTCTCCTGGATTGGGTGGATCAAAGTTGATCGAGAGCGATCTGGATTGCCCTGTAGCACTGCTCGAGCTGCGCATCCGTGATGCAGAGCGGTGGCAAGAGGTACACCACCTGCCCGAGGGGACGTAGGAAAACGCCGTGCTCCATGGCGATGCGTTTGACGGTGGGGCCTGCCGGGTTGAGGTACCCAGCGGTTCCGCCGACGACCAAATCGAAGGCGGCGACCGTTCCCAGCAGTCGTGGTCGTTCGACGCGCGGGTGCTGGGCGAGAGCTTCGAGCTGTGGTCGGTGCCTGGTCTCGAAATTCTGGAATGCCGTCGGGTTGTGTTCGAGCAGCGTCAAACTGGCGTTGGCGGCAGCACAACCCAGGGGATTGGCCGTGAAGCTGTGGCCATGCCAAAGCGTGAGGGTCGGATCGTCTCCGATGAACGCTTCGAACACCGCTTCACTCGCCATGGTCACCCCCATCGGTAAGCAGCCACCCGTGAGTCCCTTGGATAACGCCATCAGGTCGGGACGAATTCCGGCACGGCGACTCGCAAACCAGTCCCCGCAGCGTCCGAAGCCAGTGAGGACCTCATCGGCGATGAGAAGGGCCCCGGCAGCTTTTGTCCTGCGTTCAACCTCTCGAAGAAACTCCGGACGCACCATGGTCATTCCCCCTGCCCCTTGGAGCAGCGGTTCGAAAATGACTGCCGCCGTTGGGGTTTGAAGGGTGTCATCGAGGATTTGAAGTGCTGCTGCTTCTTTGGTGTCGACGTCAGCGTCGTTCCACCAGGTACTGGGCCAGGGGACTCGGGCGACGGGAAATAATTTGTCTTCAAATGGAGCGCTGAATAGATTGCGCTCACCAACGGCCATCGCCCCGAAGGTGTCCCCGTGATAGGCCCCATCGAAGGCAACGATTTGATGGCGTGGCTCGCCTCGGTTCGCCCACCATTGGCAAGCGATTTTGATCGCCACTTCCACCGCCGTTGAACCGTTGTCTGAGAAAAACAGTCGTTGGAGCCCGGTGATTCCACTGAGTCGAACGGCCAATTGTTCGGCGGGTTCGTGGGTGAAATCCGCAAAGATCACCTGTTCAAGCCGTCGCGCCTGATCCGCGATTGCCTCCGCCATCACTGGATTGGCATGGCCATGCAAGGTCACCCACCAGCTACTGATCGCATCAATTAAGGGAACACCCTCTTCCCGCAAAAGTAGGGCGCCATCACCGGCTGTGACCCGCTGCGCTGCAGCTGCACGGGCCATTTGCGTGAATGGTGGCCAAAGATTGGGGTGACGTTGAAGCGTCATGGCCGCCTGCAGCATTGCAGCCATTTTGAGACTTCAAGCAGGTGCCATCACTGCCATGGGATTGCCCAGAAGCTCGGGTTGTCTCAATTGTTGTTGTCGCTTCGCTCCGCTTGCCCCCCTTCGTTCCAGAGCCCTTAGCGACAAACCTCACTCGAACGCTCACCCTCCATGGCGATCGGTCCGCAATTCACCCAGCGGACGAGTTGCACTTCGATATCCGTGAATAACACAAGGATTCCGACACACAGCGCTGATACAGCAACGGTTGCCAGTGTTTGACGTGAATTCACCGGGATGTCCGATCCAACAGTTCCTGAAACTTAGGGCTGAGCCGTTGGTTCTGCCATTGCTGTTGAAGGGCCTCACGGTTGAGGGGATTGAGCGGGGGGAGTTGCGCTAACACCGGGATGCCGCCAAAGGTTTCCAGGGTTGTGGGGTTATCGCGGTGGAGCGGTCCGTTCAGGATCAGTCCCAGAACCGGAAGATTGCGATGTCGGAGCGCTTCCAGGCTCAGCAAGGTGTGGTTCAGCGTTCCGAGACCGCTACGAGCCACAAGAACGATGGGTAAGCCCCAATGCTCCAGCTGGTCAATTTGCAGGAGTTGCCGTGTGAGTGGAACCATTAAGCCCCCTGCCGTCTCCACCACCAACGGACCATCACAGGTCGGGAGTTCCAATTGCTGGGGAAGCAGTGGGGTCTGATCGAGCTCGGCCGCCCAATGCGGCGACACCGGCTGGCTGAAGGCAAACGCTTCAGGGAGTAGTCGCTGCGGGGGAAGATCAAGCAGGTTGCGGACCCGTTCGCGATCGCCGCCGCCCTCTAAACCGCTCTGAACAGGTTTCCAATAAGTGGCCTCAAGACCTTGCACGAGCCATGCGCTCACCACGGTCTTGCCGACATCGGTGTCGGTTCCACAAACCACGATGCGACGCGATGCGGACGTCATCGGTTCAAGATCAGAAGCTGAATTCTCCAGGACAGCGCAAACCGGTTGGGGACGTTACCCCGTGGCCATGCTTTGAAAATTCGACGCCAGGCCCCCGGTGGAAGTCGGTTTGCGGTTGTTGATCCGGCACCGATGTCAATCATTGGTTTCAGTAAAGACGCTGGTGAACCCCCGGTTTGGCTGAATTGGAGTAGTTGTTGCCGTTGGACCATCCCAGGCGGAATGGTGTTGGTCAGTTGTTCGCCCACAGGTAACGGCAATGCTGTGCAGTGTTCTTCAGCCGCTGCGGCGGCAGCATGCCATTGGGGAAAGCTGCCCTCGACGGGCACTGCCAGCACAAGCCAGCCGCCCGGTTGCAACGACTGAATCCAGGTTCGAAGCGATTGAACGGGATTTGGCAACCAGTGCAGGGCAAAGCTGGAACACAGCAATTGAGGCTGTTGGGGCCAGGGCGGTAACCCTCGGCTGAGGTCCCACTGCAGCGTTGTGGTGCTGGTGTGTTGTTGTTGCAGCATCGCTGCGCTGCCATCCACACGCAGAACGGACTGCCCTGGATGGGTGGCCTCCAGAGCATCGGCCAGTCGTCCTGTTCCACTTCCCAGATCCACCCACAATCCCCTGGGAATGCACAGATGGCGACAATGGCCCGCGAGTCGCCAGGCCATGCCCTCTTGCAGGCGTGCTGCATCGTTGTAGCGATCGGCAGCGCCACTGAATTGTTTGAGGACGTCTTCTGGGGCAATCACAGGCTTTCGATCCATCGCTCCACCACCGCCAATACCTCAGTGGTGATCAAGGCATGTCCCCACTCGGGACCGCGATGGACACGCTCCACTTGGCTGCCGAGCTGATCGAGGAGTTGCTGGTGGCTGCTGGGGTGCACGACCGCATCTTGCTCCCCCTGAATCACCAGAACACGAGCTTTGTCGGGCCATCCCTGGGGGAGGGCCCGACAGGTCTCCAGCACGATCAGGTCGTCATCGAGGCGTTGCCGTCCTTCCGGGGAGATGCCCTTCAGCAGCGGGGAAGGAGGACAAGCGCTTCGGGGAAGGGGCTGAATGGCCCGTTGAAAGAAACGCTCCAACATGGGGCCCTCACCATCTGAGCCAAGGGCTGCCCGCATCCCTTTAAGGCCAGCTTGTGTGGAGCGACCGTTGCGTCCTTCGGGCACGAAAGCCGTGAAGCATCCCAGCAACACCAGGGCCGTTGCCTCTTGAAGGAGAGCCGATGGCAGGACATGCAGCCCGAGGGAATGGGCGATCACAACGCGGGGACCGACTGCATCGGTCCAACTCGGCAGGGTTGGTGTGCTGGTCCCATAGCCCCGTTCCACGACCTGCATGGGCCACTGCCGTTGCTCCATCACGCGCCGCCAAGACGTCCATTGTTCGGCGTGCCCGGCCCATCCATGGACCGCGAGGATCTGTGTCATCCGGCAGCGAGGGCCCTGAGCAGCAGCTCCAAGGTGTCATTCGGTAGATCTTTGCGAAGCACCAGGCGAAGCCGGGAGGTTCCTTCTGGAACCGTTGGTGGTCGAATCGCGATGCTGAGCAGTCCGTGCTGCTCGAGTTGCTGTTGGTAATCGAGGGCCGCCTGATCACTGTTCAGCAGCAGGGGCAAGACGGGCCCAACTCCGAGCGGACGCCGCCATCCCTCCAGGGCGAGGGCGGTTCGCCAGGCGTCGGACCGTTGGATCAAGGCTTGTCCCCAGTGGGGGTTCGCCTTGATGAGATCGAGGGCCGCCTGAGCACCAGCCACGAGTGGTGGAGCCAAGGCCGTGGTGTAGCGAAACGCTCCGCTGGTTTGCAGTAAGCGTTCTCCCATGGCCGCATCCCCCGCCAGAAATGCACCGCCGCTACCGAAGGCTTTCCCGAATGTTCCGCTGATCAGATGAACCGGATCATCGATTCCCCAACAGAGCCCCCGCCCGCCGGGGCCCAATACACCCAAACCATGGGCTTCATCCACCAACAGATGCGCTTCATGTCGCGCGCATAGTGCGGCCATGGCCTTCAGATCTGGGCTCGTTCCTTCCATGCTGAACAAGCTTTCGCTGATCACAACGGGCGCCGTGTTGTTTCGATTCAGCCGTTGAAGCCGACGCTCGAGATCCTCAAGGTCGTTGTGGTCAAAGCGTTGGAGCCGTGCACCGCTGGCGCGAACGCCCACCAGCAAGGAATGGTGAATCAGTCGATCCGCCAACACCGTGGAGTGGCGTTCTGCGAGAGCTGCGACAGCGGCGAGGTTGGCTTGAAAGCCACTGGGGAACAGCAACACCTGGTCTCGTCCGAGCCATTCACCGAGTTCCGCCTCCAAACGGGTGTGCCTTGGACGCGTCCCTGTGACCAAGCGCGACCCGCCTGCGCCAACACCATCGGCATCGAGGGCGATGGCCGCGGCTTCAATCACTGCTGGATGCCGCGCTAAGCCGAGATAGTCATTGCTGGCCAAGTCCCTGAGACCCTGCTGACCCCGGGTGCTGCCCTTGAGTTCCCATGGCTGATCCCCCGGCTGCCAGCTGCGCAACGACCGGCGTCGGCTTGGTTCAACGGAGCTGATGGGCTCGCTGGTCATGCCATCAGTCTGAATAAGGATGGTTCAAGGTTTGAGTCGGCGATGAATTCCGAGCGTTTCACCCTTCTGTTCCCTCTTTGGACCTTGATGGGTGCGGGGTTAGCCCTTCTCTATCCGCCACTCTTTACGTGGTTTCGAGGCGATCTCATCACCTTGGGCCTTGGGGTGATCATGTTGGGGATGGGGCTTGGGCTCACGCCTCAAGATTTTGTACGGGTTGGGAAGCGTCCCCGTCCAGTCCTGATTGGAGTGGTGGCGCAGTTCATTGTGATGCCCTCGATTGCGGCCCTTTTGGCCTTTGCCTTGCACCTTTCACCGCCCTTGGCGGTGGGGTTGATTTTGGTGGGGTGCTGTCCGGGTGGCACGGCGAGCAACGTTGTGGCTCTGATTGGTCGTGCCGATGTGGCCTTGTCCGTGGTGATGACCACGGTGAGCACATTGGCGGCGGTTGTTCTGACACCCCAGCTCACGGCGTTATTGGCCAGTCAGTACGTGCCGATCAATGGTTGGGCGCTGTTGATCAAAGTTTTGCAAGTGGTGCTGTTTCCCGTGGCATTGGGAGTGTTGCTGAAGCGAGGGCTGCCGCGGTTGGCCAGTCGGGTGGAGCCGGTGATGGCGCCCTTGTCTGTGCTCGCGATCGTGATGATCGTGGCGAGCATCGTGGGCAGTCAAACCACAGTGCTGCAACAGCAGGGTCCAAGGTTGGTCTTGGCCTGTGTCCTGTTGCATGGCGGAGGCTTCTTTCTGGGTTGGTTGGTGCCGCGTTTGGCGGGTGAAGGGCCTCTCGTTCAACGCACCATCAGCATTGAAGTTGGTATGCAGAATTCAGGCTTGGCCGTGGTGCTGGCCCGTAGTGGTGGATTTTCCAGTCCACTCACCGCATTGCCTGGGGCCATCTCCGCGGTGATTCACTGCCTGATCGGCAGTGCTCTAGCGGCCGTCTGGCGACAGAAAAGTGGGCCACAAGCCAAGGCCTAAACGCCGCTTTGGCGTTGGGAATGCAGTTGCGTGAGCAATCGTGCTGCAAGCCCCCGCGAAATACGACGTGCCACAAGCAGGTCGCAAATCCACTCAAACAAGGGTGGCGCATCGCTCACATCCCGAAGCCGTTGCTCAAGGGCCTCCAATTCCTGTGCATGACGACAACCGCGCAGGGCATCGATCAACGTGTCCTCGGAGGGACGGGTCTGAAGCAGCTGACTGGTGGCCACATTGTTGTGCCGGAGTCTCTTAGTCATGGCACCGATGCGGAGCTCCTGTCATCACCCTCATTACAAAAGTGCTTGGACTTGCCAAAAAGCTCGAGGCTTTTGTCTGAGGAGAAAGTCACCGGGGTGGAGCGCTCATGCCCCTCGACTGAGCGAGGCGGTCATGATTGTCTTGGTGTTGTCTTGGTGGCTTGTCGTGAACAAAGCGCGGTGACCAGGCTCCCTAGGATTTGCTAATGGAAAAAGCTCAGCCGGACCCTTCAACCCAGGCGCCCGTTGCTGAAGCTTCAGGGTCCGGATTGGATCCCAGCCAGTGCTTTGCTTTTCCGCTGGATGATTTTCAGTTGGAGGCGATTGATGCACTCAACCAAGGTCACTCGGTTGTTGTGAGTGCGCCCACCGGTTCGGGTAAGACTTTGGTGGGTGAATATGCCATTTATCGTGCTCTAGCCCATGGTCAGAAGGTGTTTTATACGACGCCACTTAAAGCACTCTCTAATCAGAAACTTCGGGACTTTCGTGAGCAGTTTGGTGAAGAGAATGTCGGTCTATTGACTGGCGATTTAAGTGTGAATCGGGAGGCATCGATTGTGGTGATGACCACGGAAATCTTCCGGAATATGCTCTATGCCGAGGCCGATGAGCATGACGATCCGCTTGCCGATGTGGAAGCGGTGGTGCTTGATGAATGCCATTACATGAATGATTCCCAGCGAGGAACTGTTTGGGAAGAGTCGATCATCCATTGCCCGCAACCCGTACAGCTCGTTGCGTTGTCCGCCACCGTGGCGAATGCTGGCCAACTCACCGACTGGATCGAAGAGGTGCACGGGCCCACAACGCTGGTGGTCAGTAACCATCGGCCTGTGCCCTTGCAGTTCAGTTTTTGTAGTGCCAAAGGATTGCATCCCCTGCTAAATGAAGCCGGTACGGGATTGCATCCCAATTGCAAAGTGTGGCGGGCTCCGAAGGGCCAAAAGCGCAAGGGGCGTTCCAATAAGCCACCTCAGCCAGAAGCTCCACCGATCAGTTTCGTTGTGGCACAGATGGCGCAACGCGACATGTTGCCGGCGATCTATTTCATCTTTAGCCGCCGAAATTGCGACAAATCGGTTCGGGATTTGGGTGCTCAATGCCTCGTTTCCCAAGACGAACAGGCACGCATCCATGCTCGGCTTGCGTCATACACCGCAGCCAACCCAGAGGCGGTGCGGGATGGCATCCATGCTGATGCCCTGATGCGAGGGATTGCGGCACACCATGCGGGGGTATTGCCCGCTTGGAAAGAGCTCATTGAGGACCTGTTTCAGCAGGGGTTAGTGAAGGTGGTGTTCGCCACTGAAACCCTTGCTGCGGGGATCAACATGCCGGCGAGAAGTACCGTCATCGCTTCATTGTCAAAGCGAACGGAGCGGGGCCATCGTCCGTTGATGGGGAGCGAGTTTCTGCAGATGGCTGGTCGCGCCGGTCGACGCGGCTTGGATTCCCAGGGATATGTCGTCACGGTCCAAAGCCGGTTTGAGGGGGTTCGGGAAGCGGGTCAGCTGGCCACCAGTCCCGCCGACCCGTTGGTCAGTCAGTTCACGCCGAGTTACGGCATGGTCCTCAATCTCCTGCAGCGCCACAGCCTCGAGAAGGCCAGGGAATTAGTCCAACGCAGCTTCGGTCGCTATCTCGCAGGTTTAGACCTCGTTGATGACGAAGAGATGCTCTCCCAGTTGCGGCTTCAGCTCAGCCAGCTGGATGGGGTTGCCGGTGACGTTCCTTGGGAAGATTTTGAGGACTATGAAAAAGAGCGTGGACGCCTGCGGGAAGAGCGTCGCTTGCTGAGGATTCTTCAGCAGCAAGCCGAGGAGACTCTCGCCAATGAGCTCACCCAGGCGCTGCAATTCGCCAGCAACGGAGCCTTGGTGAGTTTGAAGTCACCCCAGCTGCGCGGACGGGTGACTCCAGCAGTGATTGTTGACAAGGTGAATGGGCCAGGCCAATTCCCGCGGTTGCTCTGTCTCACGGACGACAACGTTTGGATTTTGTTGCCCTGTCAGGGCGTTGTCAGTCTTCACGCCGAACTGAGCTGCCTTCAGGTGGATGTGGTGGTCCCTCCGGTGTTGCAGCGGTCGGGTGAGATCCGCCATGGGGATCAAGCCAGTGGACAACTTGCTTTGGCTGTGGCCCATATGGCCCGCCGCCACGATATGACCACCCCCCAATACGACCTGGCGGGTGAGGTGCTCACCCAAGCCCGTCTGGTGCAGCAGTTGGAGTCGGACCTCGAGCAGCATCCGGCCCACCGTTGGGGTGACCGCAAGCAACTCAAAAAACATCGTCGTCGGATGGAGGAGTTGGAGCATGAAATCGCTGAGCGGCAGCGGTTGCTCCATCACCGTTCCAATCGTCACTGGGACATGTTTTTGGCGTTGAAGGAGATCCTTCAACAATTCGGTTGTCTGGATGATCTCGATCCCACGGAGGTGGGGCGCACCGTGGCGGCCTTGCGTGGAGATAACGAGCTATGGCTAGGCCTTGCGCTGATGAGCGGACATTTGGATGAGCTTGATCCGCCCAACCTGGCTGCCGTGTTCGAGGCGATCAGCACCGAGGTGAATCGACCGGATCTTTGGAGTGGCTTCCCCCCCTCTGGCCCCGCAGAAGAGGCGTTGCAGGATTTATCCGGGTTGCGTCGGGAGTTGCTCCGCGCGCAAGAGCGGGCCAGTGTTGTGGTGCCGGCCTGGTGGGAGCCCGAGTTGATGGGCCTTGTCGAGGCCTGGGCGAAGGGAACATCCTGGAGCGATTTAATCGCCAACACCTCCTTAGATGAAGGGGATGTGGTGCGCATTATGCGGAGAACGGTCGATCTCCTTGCCCAGGTTCCCTACTGCGAAGCGATTAGTGAGCAGTTGCGGAGCCATGCCCGGCAAGCACTGAAGGCGATCAATCGTTTCCCCGTGGCTGAACTTGAAGATCCCCGCGCGGGGATGGCTGGAGGACTCAATCCCGCGACCGAGCGCGCGGCCTGAGGTTATGGGTGAGGGATTGCCATCTTGATGGGATCGACCAATTGATCGAAGTCAGAGGCGCTGATGTGCCCCAGCTCCAGGGCTGCCTCTTTCAAGGTCTGCCCCTGCTCGTGAGCATGTTGTGCGATGGCGCTGGCTTTTTCGTACCCGATTTGAGGTGTTAAGGCCGTTACGAGCATGAGTGATCGCTCAACAAATGATTGGATTTGCTCTCGATTTGGCTCTAGGCCTTCCACCAAATTCTTGCGAAAGCTGTTGATCGCATCGTTGAGCAAACGTATGGCTTGGAGAAGATTGAATCCAATCAGCGGTTTGAACACATTCATCTGCAGATGCCCCCCAGCGCCAGCGGCGGCCACCGCCGCATCCAGTCCGATCACTTGGGTGCACACCATCGCCATCGCCTCGCATTGGGTGGGGTTGATTTTTCCCGGCATGATCGAACTTCCTGGTTCGTTGGCGGGCAGTTGCAATTCCCCAAGGCCTGCCCGTGGTCCACAGCCGAGGAGTCGAATGTCATTGGCGATGCGCAACATCGCCACCGCCAACCCACGCAGTTGCCCCATGGCATGAACCAGGGCGTCGTGGCCTGCCATAACGGCGAACAAATTATCGGCGGGTTGGAACAACATTCCGGTGGATTTGCTGAGTTCCTCCGCCACGTCGGTGCTGAAGCCTTTGGGAGCATTCAATCCTGTACCCACCGCTGTTCCTCCCAAAGGCAATGCTGCCAAAGGGGTGAGGCTGGCTTCAATCCACGACCGGCAAAGCTTGAGCTGATCGCGCCAGGCCGACACTTCATCGCCAAGGCGAAGGGGCACCGCATCTTGAAGGTGCGTCCGCCCGATTTTGACGATTGGATTCCATGCGTTGGCTTTCCTATCAAAGGCGTCAATCAGAGCCTGAACAGCGGGGAGAAGTGAATGGGTGAGTTGCTGCGTCGCTGCGACGTGGATGGCCGCAGGAAACACGTCATTGGTGGATTGTGAGCGATTCACATGATCATTCGGATGAACCGGCTGATGGCTACCCAGGGGTGTCCCTTCGCGACGGGAAATCAGGTTGCTGATCACCTCGTTCACATTCATGTTCGTTTGGGTGCCACTTCCGGTCTGCCAGACCTTCAAAGGGAATTGATCGTCATGCTTGCCGGATGCAATGGCATCTGCGGCGGAGATGATCTTGTCGGCGAGCTCAGGGCTCAGGACTCCATGACGGGCATTCACTGTTGCGCAGCCTTTTTTGATGAAAGCCAACGCATGGATCAATTCCACGGGAATACGCTCATTCCCGATCGCAAAATTGCAAAGGGACCGTTCGGTTTGAGCCCCCCAAAGGGCATCTGCACTGACGTCGACAGGACCAAGGCTGTCGTGCTCTGTGCGGAACGATCGGGTCATGGGGGGTCCCGGGTTGTTCATGGGGATCTTGATCATCCATGATCACCCTGTGGCGTCATCGCGGCCATAGATCGTTTCATCTGTTTCGCTTCTCCTGATTGCTGTTGAAGGTTCACCGCTGTCATCGTCTTGATCTGGACCTTAGGGCTGGGACGTCGGATCAACTGGAGGCGTACCTCTCTGTCCCGTCTCGACCGCTTAGAGCTCTGCTGAATCGGAAGAAGGTTCAACAGTCAGCCGGAGGGCGCTTTCATTACGTCTCAAGGCCCTATTCCTTACTGATGTTTCGGCTTCAACCGGAGGTGGTATTTCGAGCACGCTGGGCTGATTCCACTTTGGACATCGAATTTGAGGATTGCACAATTCGAGGATTGGGCAAATTGGACTCATTGGTGATGTTTTGCTGCAGTGCCAAGATTTCAGCCAAGGAGAAGCATTTAGTTGCTGAAGCTGATATGAGCATTGAATTGAAATCAGAGTCTTCAAATGTTTTAATGCCGAGAGGCCTGTTGAAAGCTATGGGAGAGAAAGCCTTGGAACTTATTGTTAAACGTCTCGAAAAACGCTGTCGCGCAGGTTTAGTGAGGAGTGCAAACAAATGGGTGCTTGACAGTCGTTGATTGGTTTGAAATTGAAATCAGAACAATAAAAAAAATATGCTCAAGCACTGATAGGATGAGTTTATGTAGTTCAAAGCCATTTTCATGCTGAGTACGTCAAGTTCAGCTAAGCCGAAGTTAACATTTGATCAATTGATTTTGCGTTGTGATAAATCTGACCACAGTATTGTAAATAAGTCTCCTTGGGATTGGTCAATATGTGCCGGAGAGAGGTTGTCGATCATGTCGTCAAATTCTTTTCTGAAGTATCAGATGATGGCTATTTTGTCTGGATTTGTTCATCCTATTTCTGGAGATATTGATACGTTTGCTTCGTTGAGCTGGCCTCTTGGTGGCGAGGGGGGGTTGGATAGTAAGTTGACGATTGATAAAGGATTGGAATTCTTATCTAGTATTTATAGTGATTGCCTTGATGCTTCTTTGGTGTCGGTGGATGAATTTTTTGAGGTTCTTCAGACCCGTTCTATCCTTTCAAATATGCGGATTAAGGATTTATCTAGAGAGCAAAAAGATTTTTTTTATATGACGCTATCCATTCTATTTTCTTTTGACATTTACCTTGTTCCAAGGTCTAAGTATTTGATGACCAAGGACGCAAGACAGTTACGCCAGCTTTTTCATAAGCAGCTTTCTGGCAACAAATCTCTAGTCTCCGTGACAGTCAATAATCGCTTTCGGCGTGAATTTTGCAATCGTGGATTGGTACTTGGTCCCCTTGGAGACATCCTCTTTCATGGCGATCTGGAAGAGGCAATTGCCTACGAGCGCCAAAATGTTAAGATTGGATCTGAATCCGAATCTGAGGAAGATCAGTTCGATATAACCAATCACCTGACGAATTCAGATTCCAAATCTGATCAAAGTGATGATTTCTGATTTGCAATTCAATTTCTTATGATGTTTATTAATCGAGTTGTCAAAGGCCTTCGTCGCCAGTGGATGATTATCGTTGCGATTTCTGATTATGACAGAAATCGGCAAGCAGCTGGAAGTTCATTGGGTAGCTGGGAAAGCTTGATTGGTCCAATGCAGATGATGCTTTTTTTCATTGGCATGAGGGTCGGTTTCAGTTTTTTAAGGGGTACTAATAGATTTGCCGCAGGTGGATCAACTGATATGTATTTCAATGTTGTTGTATTCATGTCGACAGGTTTTTGCATTGCATTCTTGTTTAGAAATGTCGCGATTAAATCTCTCTCGGGATTGAAGCTTAAGGCGCCTCTTTATTATTCAAGGATAAAGCCATTGGATATATTGTTGGCACTGTCCCTCAATGACATGCGGGCTTTGGCGACACTTTCTCTGGCTATATTGGCTGTTGTGTATTACTTTACTTGGAGTTTCCAGCTGGATAGTCCAGGCTTGGCAATCAGCGTTTATTTGCTGACAGTGATGATGGCCATAGGGTTTGGTCTGACTGTTGTTTTCCTTGGTAAATTAAATAAATGGGTGGTTAAGATCATAAAAAGATTGATTCAAAGGGTCATTATATTTACTTCGGGGATTTTCTTTGCTACTTTTGAGTTGCCTGCACATATCAGGCCATTTATTACCTGGAATCCCATCCTTCACGGAGTTGAGCTGTTTCGTTATTCAATTAACAATGAATATCCTATACCAGATATTTCATTGTCATATCTCATTCTCTGTTCTATACTAACGCTGGGTTTTTCATTGATCCTATACAGGACTAATGAGTCTCTGCTTTTAGAAGCTAATGATGATTGAATTTTTCGTCGATCCCTTCCCTTCCTTTTGAAACGCTTCAACTTTTAAATTGTTATGGCTAATCGCGAAATTATTTCACCTAAAAGTTCTGCGATGCCATCCCCAATGCTTGATCCTAAGATCGTTTCGGAATCTGTTTTGAGCAGTGATGGTACCCCTCCCTCTGCTTGGCAAGAACGACTTATAGTTCTGAAAAAGCCAAGAGTTTTAATCTCTCTATTTCTAGCTTCATCTGCATTATATTGCTTCGTCATCGGACGTGATCGTTATACTTCTGTTTCTGAATTTGTTATACAGCAAGCTGCCCCCTTAAATAGTTCATCAGCATCTGTGTTGGCTGGTGCAGCTGCAGCTCCACAAGTATTGACTTCATTGGTAGACGGACAATATTTACAAGTTTATTTGGCATCATCAGAAGTTAAGAATCGACTTTTTCCAAATCCAACATCCTTAGAAAAAAAATACTATAAGAGTGTTCCTGATCTTTTCACAGGTATCAATAAAGGAAGCAGTGCACCGGAGCAACTTGGTTTTTATCGGGATCTTCTTCAGGTGTCCCCTCAACCATTGAGTGGTTCCGTCATCGTGAAGACTGTTGGGTTTGATCCTGAGCAAGCGTTTGACTTCAATAAATCTCTCCTTCTTCAATCAAGGCGCTT
This sequence comes from Synechococcus sp. SFB_27S_18OctNov_coas_78, assembly GCA_040260695.1. Taxonomy (GTDB): domain Bacteria; phylum Cyanobacteriota; class Cyanobacteriia; order PCC-6307; family Cyanobiaceae; genus Parasynechococcus. The sequence goes on from JBDQPG010000052.1 coordinate 14,164, forward strand.
TGTTAATGAAGTCAATCAGTCAATCAATGCTGATCAAAATCTCTTTGCCCAAAAAGAAGTTAAATTAGCTGAGAAAAACTTAAAAAAAGCTTCCCAAGAATTAGAGGTTTTTCAAGAAAAGTTTGGCCAGTTGAGTGTTGAATCTGAGCAAGCAGCTACCAGTTCATTCATATCAGGTCTTGAATCAAGGCTTGTGGATCTGAAAGTTGAAGAAGCATCTTTACGTCGACAGTATCGTGACCCTAATGCACCAGAAGTCTCATTTATTGCCGATCAAGTCGATGAGTTGGAAAAACAAATTCAAACGGAAAGACAAAAATCTGTCAGTGAGAATGGTCGTGACCTGAACAGTCTTGCAATTCAAGAATCATCTTTGCGTGCAAATGTAGAATTTGCTACGCAGTCTTTGCAATCGGCTCGATTAGCCGCGGACAACAGTCGTCGTGAAAGTACACGGCAATTGAAATTCTTGGTCATGTTGAGTCAGCCACAGCGACCAGTTTCTCCAGATCAAAACTGGCGTTGGCAAGCTTTTCTTGGATCGATTGGAATTATTGTAGTTGCCTGGGGAGTGGGTGGCTTCATTCTTGCGGCGATGAAAAAAGCCTAATTCATCATCTCTTGATATTTAGGGTTTGATGCCACCTTTTCCCCTCCCTGCTAGGTAGTAACCGCATGCCCTTGCAAAATGAAGTTTTCTGCGTTCTTGAAGTTGAACTTCTGTGATATCTGGATACAACTCTCTTATTTTTTTATCGTTTGAACAGGACGTTTCAAACATTTCTCTTACTTGTTTTTTGCTCGAAGGCAGATTCTCTCGAAGATGCTTGTTATAGAAGTGCCATTCTGTGTTGGCACGGATCAGCGCATCTCTAAAGTTGTATTCATGAGAGTGCCTCACAACTGCTGTGGGTGCGAATGCTTTCTTGAATCCATGACGAAGGATATCAATGGCCCAGAGCTGGTCTTCTCCATATACGACATCGGGTAGAGGTACCTCCTCCCACGCTGATCGACGTAAACAGGAGTTGTTATCAGAGTAAAAGCGTTCATGATTGCTGACTGGGGCATCTTTTGTTTTGCGACTCTCATCGAGTTCAATGGCTTTTCTATGGCTTCGAAATATCCAACGATTAAAGTGTTGATCGAGATCGTAAGACGTTAATTGGTTGTGTTCTTCATGCGCAATGTGACATCCAAAAACACCAGCAACATTTCTGTCCTCCTGAAGGGGGGCAATTAGATTCATTAACCACATTCTGTTGGCTGGAATTGCATCTTGAGTGATAAAAGCGATGAACGTTCCTCGAGCAAGCTTTACACCCAGATTGCGGGTCCGTCCATGCCCAAATTCTTCTTTTGAAATTTGATGAACTCGTATTCGTTCATCCTGCGGTAGATGGTCTATACATCCATCTGTGGAAGAACTATTGATAATCAGAATTTCAAATTCATAATCGAGATCTTGTTGTAGACATGTTTCCACAACACGACGCAGCAACTTGCCCCCGTTAAAAACGGGTATCACGATGGTGACGATGGGATCTGAATGAATAAGATCTTCATTTGTGGTTGGTGACTGCACCGCTTCGAATTGATCGCGAATGAATGTTTCGATAATGCTGTTTGAGAAATCCCAGTTCAAGCTTTTTGTTGCGGCAAGGCCTGCTGAAGTCACCCGTTCGCATCGGTTTTTATCAT